>JBLHHU010000046.1:0-17863 GCA_047615735.1 Kiritimatiellia bacterium
TATGCAAGAGTTGCGGATGCGGCTTTGGGCGAATGTGTTTACGCATGACATGGTTCTGTATACGCGGCGTCTGTGGTCGCGAATGGAGGATTTTTCAACGTTGCTACTTGGTGCAACGGGAAGCGGGAAGGGGGCTTGCGCGGCGTCGATCGGTCGATCGGGGTACATTCCTTACAATGCCGTGAACGGCGATTTTGCGGACAATTTCCAGCGCTGTTTTACGTCAATCAATCTGTCGCAGTATTCAGGGGCGCTGATTGAGTCCGAGCTTTTCGGGCACAAGAAAGGGGCGTTTACAGGGGCGTTGCAGTCCAGTGATGGTGTGTTTGACCGATGTAGCCCGTACGGGGGGATTTTTCTGGATGAAATCGGCGAGCTGTCCCCGGCGCTTCAGATCAAGTTGTTGACCGTGTTGCAGGATCGTGTGTTTTCGCCTGTTGGTAGCCGCGAAACACATCGTTTCGAGGGGCGCGTCATTGCCGCGACCAATCGTCGATTATCGGATTTACGCGGGCGAGGTGGGTTTCGTGAGGACTTTTATTACAGGCTGTGTTCAGACGTGATTTCGGTGCCCGGGTTGGCTGAGCGCCTGCGGGAAGATCCCAGTGAGCTGGTTGTGCTCGTGTCCCATGTCGTGCGGCGTCTGTGTGGTGTTCATAGTGGGGATGTCGCGCCACGTGTGCTCGAGGCCTTGGTTGAATCGACAGGGCCGGATTACGGTTGGCCGGGAAACGTGCGCGAATTGGAGCAAGCTGTTCGTCGAATTCTGTTAACGGGGAGCTACGCGTCCTTGCCAAGCGAGGCGGGTGATGCCGATGAAGCGTGGCTTGGACTTGATGCGGAAGGGCTGCTCGCCCGCTATTGTTCTAAGCTTTATGACCGCTTGGGTAGTTATGAGGCGGCGGGGCGTCGTGCCGGACTGGACAGGCGTACCGTGAAAAAACATGTAAAGTCATGGGCGCAAGCCCGGCAGGGTAAGGGCTAGCGCGTCGTCTCAACGGGGCTAAATCACGATGCACGCTTCGTTGGGAAAACGCTGACTTTACATGCTCAACACGAGGCATTAGGTTGTGGAGCAATTGTTTGAGATCGAGCCCCACGACGATGGGCTGTTTGGCGATCATTACGAGTGCATGGAATCTGAGTTAAAGAGAGAGCGAGCCTGAGGATGGCTAAAGAATTAGCGTTTGTCATACTGAACCCCTACACCCTTTCCAAGTCGCGCACTGGTGGCGTCATTGCGAGGTATTTGGCTAGAACCCAATTGGACCTGGTCGCGGCTCGCATGTTTGGCCCGTCGCAGGAGCTCATCGATCGACATGCCGAAATCATGGCGAGTTCCAACGCCTATTCTGATCAAACCCGTGATCTGCTTGTTGACTACGTGAGGAAAAATCTCTCCCCTGACGCTGAGACCGATGTGACAAAGCGTGTCATGTTTCTTTTGTTTGAAGGCGAAGATGCCATTCAGCGTGTGTGGGATGCGACGGGCCCAGTGGAACTCGATGCGCAAAAGAGTGGACTGCGGGTTCGAGATACCTATGGCGATTATATTCAAGATGCGGATGGTAAGGTCACGTATTTTGAGCCCGCCGTTCTCGTGGCCAGCACAGAAGAGCGCAGTCGGCGCGTACTGCAGCTCTGGGCTGAATACTCTGAATCTTGCGGGGGGATCATGGACGGTGCCGTGAGTGCCGACGCCGCAAATGATCAGCAGGAAAAGACGCTTGTGATGCTCAAGCCGGATAACTTTACTGTGCCGAGCCTACGCCCTGGTAGCATTGTGGACATGCTGTCGCGGTCCGGTCTCACGATTATTGGCGCAAAGCTATTTCGAATGACGGTGTCGCAAGCCGAGGCGTTCTACGGCCCGGTCAAGGAAGTCCTGCTCGACAAGTTCGAGGTCATTGGGGGCGGTCGTCTTGCCGAGGCCATCAAGACGGAGTTCGGCTTCGAAGTGGATGCGGACGTATTGCACGAATTATGTGGTAAATTGGCTCCGGTTTTTGCTTCAACCGAGTTTGAAAACATCACAGAATACATGACGGGTTATCGTCCTTCTGCATACTCGGAGGAGGAGAAAGACGTATTGGGTGACCGTAAGGCGTTGGCGCTTGTCTATCGCGGCCCCGATGCGGTCAGTAAGATTCGCCATATATTGGGAGCGACAGATCCAGCCAAGGCTGAGCCTGGTTCCATCCGGGCAGAGTTTGGAACAAATATTCGAGAAAACGCCGCACATGCGTCGGATTCGCCTGAAAACGCCGAGCGCGAGATAGGGATCATCCGCGTTGCCGAAGATACTATTGCCCCCTGGGTCGCCAAGTATTGTGACTGAGGGCGGTGTGCCTCTGTTCGCCATTTTAATCGCCTCACGGCGTGTCCTGAATTGAATGCCGCCGCGTGCGGCATCGCTTTACATCAAGGGCCGATTAAGGTAAATTACCCTTCACATTTTTCTGTTTTTCCCGAGAGTAAATAGGAGTTACCGACAAGATGGGACGCCTTTTAATCATAGATGACGATCCACGATTTCTGCAGGTCATGGTGAGTTTGCTCTCGGCGCAGTCGCATGAGGTTGTCACTCTGACTGTGCCGGATTCGTTGATCCAGGCGCTTGAAGGTGAGCCCTTTGACCTTGCTATTTTTGATCTCCACATGGGGCAAACCAACGGACTTGATCTGTTGCAATACACGCGCGATAAAAAACCCGAACTGCCCGTGATCATGCTGACGGCCTATGGGACGGTCGACACCGCGCTGCAGGCGCTGAAGTTGGGCGCATTTGACTACGTCACCAAGCCGTTCAAGGTGGCAGAGTTCATCGCCGTCATTGATCGCGCCCTGAAGCAGAGCGGCGAAACCGTTGAAGAGCTCAATCTGTCTATCCCATATGGTCTCGGAGAAATTGTTGCCGCAAGTGATGTGATGGTGCAGGTGTGTAAGCTTGTCGAGCAGATCGCACCGTCAGACGTTCCTGTCTTGATGCAGGGTGAGTCCGGTGTCGGGAAGAAATTTGCTGCGACCGCGTTGCATCGCGCGAGTCGTCGTCGAGAAAAGCCTGTCACGATCGTATCCTGTGCGAATCCAACGGAGGCTCAACTTGAAGCGGACCTTTTCGGTTATGTGCGAGACGCTTTTGAGGGGGCTGCCGAAGATAAGGATGGCGTGTTTATGCAGGCCAATGGAGGCACCGTCATTCTTGAAGAAGTGGCCGCCCTTCCAAGTGGACTGCAGGGGCCTTTGCTGAAATTGTTAAAGGACAAGACGATTCGTCCGCTGGGTGTCGACACAGACATTCCCGTCGATGTTCGTTTATTGGCTACCACGTCCACGGATATCGCAGAGCGTGTCACGCAAGGCCAATTTGATTCCAATCTATACACGCGACTGACGGCGATTTCTCTGGAAATTCCCCCCTTGCGAGACCGTCGTGAGGATGTCATCCCCTTGGCGCGGCATTTCGTAAAGCATCTTGCCAGCACGCCAAACGGGGCACGTACCTTTTCGGCGGACGCCCGTGGACTCATGTTGCATTACGATTGGCCGGGCAACGTCCTGGACCTGCACGATACGGTTCGGTATGTGGTTGAAGCGACTGAGGACGCATTGCTGACCAGCCAGCATTTCCCTGAAGCAATCATTGAGATCATGGCAGGCAAGCACATTTCGCCTCTGAATGTTGATTCTTCGCCCGGACGTGGCGTTGCCGCCGCGAATTTCATCCGATCAAAAAGCGCGACGCTTTCAAGTCAGATTTCGCAGACACGATCATCCTGATGCATCTGTCGAAATTGAGGCCACTCAACGTTTCTGTAAATCCGTTGGATATTTCATGCACGTGTTGCCACATGGTCGATTAGGCCATTGTTGGTTGAGAAGGAGAATTTTTGAAAAAGAGAGTCTGGAAGATTGTCGGGATCGTTGTACTCCTGTTGGTTGTTGCTCTTGTCGTTGTGGTCGCCAATCTGGGCAAGGTCATCAAGGCGGGCGTTGAAGAATTTGGACCTGCCTTTATCGGCGTGCCGGTAACGTTGGACTCGGTTCGTATTAAGCCTCTCCGTGGACATGCTTCGCTCAATGAGCTGATTGTCGGAAACCCTGAAGGGTTTAAAACCGATCACGCCATTCGTCTTGGTTCCCTTTCGGTGGATCTGGATGTGGCCTCGCTGAAAACGGATACGATTATCATAAGGGAAATCCTTATCGATGGACCTCGCCTGATGATTGAACTGGGCTTGAAAAAGACCAACTTTGGCGAAATAATGAAACACATCGAAAACGCCACGGCATCCGATACGTCAGCAACGGAGCAGGCCGAGGCGCCTGATGAAAAGCCGGCGAAAATGGTGATTATTCAACATGTGCTCGTCAGCGGTGGCAAGGTCGGCCTCAGTTCGCCTGTGTTGCAGGGAGAAGCGATCAGCTTGCCGCTCCCGACGCTTGAATTACACGACATAGGTAAGGAAAAGGACGGTGCCACACTCGCGAGTGCCGTGCAGGATATCCTCGGTGCTATTCACCAGAGTGCTTTTCAGGTGATTGCCAGTTCGGGTAAACTGACCGGCGAAATGCTGATGAGTTTTGGTGGTGGCGCACTTGATCTGGGCGGAGATGCATTGAATCTGATTGGTGCGGGCGCAAGCAAAGCGGTTGATGCTGCAGGGGAAGGCGTTGCGGGCGCAGCGGATGCTGCCAAAAAACTGAGTGGCGCGGCCACTGGTGGGTTGAAGAAGTTGGGCGCCGGGCTGTTGGGTGGTGAGGGCGATGATGCCGTGAGTGACGACGTTGAAGAACTCGCGGCGGAACCGGACGAATCCAAGTAGGGTATGCGTCAGGTCGTAAAGACCGTGTGGTGCCCTGTTTTTTTATGGACTGCCATGTCCACGCCAGCACGCCGGCGTAGACCCAGGCAAGTCCGGCTAGATTCAAGACAAAAGTATTCATGAAGTTGATCGATGCCGATTATGTCGTCGTTGGAAGCGGACTCGCCGGACTTAGCGCCGCGCTGAAGCTCGCCGAACGCGGTCGCGTGCTTGTCCTGACAAAGAAAGCAGCCAGCGCAACCAACACCAGTTATGCCCAAGGTGGCATTGCAAGCGTGACTGCGCCTGACGACAGCTTTGAGCAGCACGTCGCAGACACCTTGGACGCCGGTGCGGGCCTGTGCGATGCCGACGTTGCCACCAAAATTATCGAGCATGCACCAGTCTGTATTGAGGCGCTTGAGGCGATGGGGTTACGGTTTTCCCGGTCCGAAGCCGGCGGCGGTCTCTATGATCTCGGCCAAGAAGGCGGGCATTCTGCACGCCGTGTTTTGCATGCAGGCGATTTTACCGGGCGTCATATTCAAGATGCTCTGTTGGATTCCGTGGCCAAAACACCATCGATCAGTGTGCTGCAGAACCACATGGTTATTGATTTAATTACGACCGGCTGGCTTGGTGTCGGCGGTGAGAATCGGTGTATTGGCGCCTACGTGATGAATGGCGAAACCCGTGAAATTATGACGGTACGCGCACCGCATGTCATCCTTGCGACTGGGGGTGCGGGAAAAGTTTATCTGTATACAAGTAATCCGGATGTCGCCACCGCAGATGGCGTCGCCATTGGATGGCGCGCTGGGGTGCCCGTCAAGAATATGGAATTCATACAATTTCATCCGTCGTGTCTGTTCCATCCGGAGGCAAAATCATTTCTCGTCAGCGAGGCTGTTCGCGGCGAAGGCGCAAATTTAGTCGATGCCAATGGCGTCCCTTTCATGCACGCGTACGATGAACGTGGTGCTCTGGCCCCACGCGACATTGTCGCGCGCGCTATTGATTCTGAAATGAAATCACGGGGTGTTCCTAGCGTGTACCTTGATATCCGGCACCAACCGGAAGCATTTCTAAAGGATCGTTTTCCTAACATTCACTCGACCTGTGCGCGGTTCGGGATCGATATGGCGAAGGACTTGATCCCTGTTGTGCCTGCAGCACACTACTGCTGCGGCGGGCTCGAGGCAGAACTGAACGGGCATACTGCTGTGCCTGGGTTGTATGCCATCGGGGAGGTCGCCTGTACGGGCTTTCACGGGGCCAATCGACTGGCCAGTAATTCGTTGCTCGAGGCGATTGTCTGTGCGCACGAATTGTCGGCAAGCCTAGCTGAGATGCCTGTCGATTTTGACGGCGCCAAATACACCATTCCCGACTGGGAGTCCGGCGATGCCGTCCATAGTGACGAAGCCATCGTTGTTGAACATAACTGGAATGAAGTGCGTACGTGTATGTGGGACTATGTTGGTATTGTTCGCACCGACAAACGTCTGGAGCGAGCTCGGCGTCGAATTCAAAATTTGCGTGGTGAAATCCGTGACTACTATCTCGATTATCTAATAACCCCAGATGTCCTGGAGCTACGAAATATCGCAGATGTTGCTGACCTGATCGTGCGAAGCGCACGTTCGCGTCATGAAAGTCGTGGCCTGCATTATACCTTGGATTACCCCGAGACGGCGAATAAGCCCGTCGATACGGTCATACGCGATGCGGCCGGGCAGACGCATCCCTCCCACGAATCCATTCGCGCTGGCCACTGAGTTTGCCTTGGCCTGAGGGCATTCGGGGCTTCGTTCCTATTCTTCTGAAGCAAGGTCTTTCGTTTCCGAAGCTTCTGTGTTACGGTCCTCGGCTTGAACTATGCAAAAAGCGGAGATCTGAACGGGTTTGGGTCGGTTTGCCGACCTTAACCCACGCACCGAGGGCGAATGGGCACATCATGACGGACGCAATTGACTTCAAAGGGGCTGCGGCAGGGGAAATCGATAACTGGCTACTGTCCGCGTTGGACCAAGAGATACTTCCTGTCTCGGATTTTCTTGAACTGCTTGCCGTACGATTCGGCAAGGGCGAAATCGATAAATGCAACGAATGGGCGGACCTGATTCAGGACACCCTTGCTGAGCGTAAGCTCGGGGAAAACTTGATCGCTCTGCTGCGACTTCGCGTGGAATGGCAGCCTAAAAGCAACGACCTGAAAGCTGCTTATAAAGCACTGCTCAATAAGGTGATCATAGATCGACTCCAGTTGACTTGTGTCGAGGGCGCCTTTGAAGGTCCGCAATCGACTATAGAAAGTTTCAAACGTCTGGATACGCTTGTTCGCCTTAAGGCAGGCGCCTATTGCGTCGACAACACGTGGGGCTTTGGGATTGTTAAGCGTCTTGATGACTTCTACAAGAAGGTGACGATTGATTTTCTTAAGAAGGCAAATCACCAGATGAGTTTTGCTTACGCTGGTGAAACGTTGAACGCCATCGACAGTGAACACCTTCTTGCGCGTCGTCAAGATGACCCGGCCGAGATGGAGCGCATCACAAAAGAAGAGCCGCATACTCTGATTCGTATCACGTTGAGCAGCTATGGTGATCTGACGGTCACGCAAGTGCAAGAGCGCCTCGCTGAAGAAGGCTTTGTTGACGACGCAAAATGGAAGTCTTTCTGGGATGCCGCACGCCGGGGTTTGAAAAATGATGCCCACGTGGAAGTTCCTGCCAAGCGCAGCGAGCCGCTGCGCCTGCTGGCCAAAGCAAAGGCTTATGATGCGGAATGGTTTGCCAACTTTGCTCTCGAACGCGATGCAAAAGGCATTTATGCACTGATCGAAGAACTTGAGCGTGAAGGCGTGACAAAAGCGCTTGATGACAATAGTCGCGAGGTTGTCGGAGGACGTTTCGCGTTTGCCATTCTCGGTGCCGAAGATGCGGACCCGACCCTTTGTTTAAAAATCATTCTACAAGCCAACCGGCTTGGGTTCACAGGTGCCGAAGAAGGCAGCTATGTTCGTCCGCAGGTTATCGCCGCTCATCTGGCGGAGCTTGGCAGATTCATGCCCGCCGTCGCTGGATTGTCTGCACGCGACTTACTACTCTTCTTTACGTTGCTGTCAGAGTACGAGTTTACTGAATTACCAGAACTTCTGTTGAGCAACATTGCGGAAATGCCGGTTCAGTTGCTTGATGAATCGATGGCTTTCCTGATGTCGGCGGGTCATGAAGAACAAGCAAAAGCAGGTATTCAAAAGCTGTTTGCGATGAAGAGCGCACCACCGCAGGTGTTGTATTGGCTCTGTATGCATTTGGACGTTTATCGCGAATGGGGATTCGGTCAGATATCGGACCTTTATCTCCAAGTGATTACGTGTTTTGAATCGCACGCCACACATTATCGTTTGCGGGCGCAAAAGCTCATGAAGGGGCTTTTTCAAGATCGCGACTGGCTCGCTGTGTCCCTTGAGCTGATCGACGCAAAGGCTCGTGCGCACTTGATGGTGCGTGTGCGTAATGCGCGCGGCTGGGAAGAAGCATCACGCCGCTCGGTCATGGGCAAAATGATTAAACTCTATCCTGAGCTCGAGAAGAGCGCTTCTGATAAATCCGTTCGCAAGGACACCAAGCCGAAGGGCCGTTTCACCTCCTGGCGCACCTATAAGCAGCGCCAAGAGCAGTTGAAAGAGATCACAGATGTCGGCATCCCTGAGAATAGCAAGGATATTGGCGTTGCGATCAGCTATGGTGATTTGCGGGAAAATTTCGAATATCAGGCAGCCAAAGACAAACAGGGCTTGCTCATGCGGCGCAAGGCTGAATTGGAGCGCGACCTGGCCGAGGTTCGAGGTACCGACTTTGCTGATTCCCGTGACGGCATCGGTGGGCGCGGTACGGTTGTTGCGTATAGCACACCGGATGGTGCGACGATGACGATGACGATTCTGGGTGAATGGGATCGCGACGAAGAACGAAGCATTGTGTCGAGTGAAAGCGAACTCGCCAAAAGGCTCACGGGTAAGAAGGCGGGCGACACAGTCGAGCTGCCTGTGAATGAGCAAGGCGCACTCTGCACGGTTGTGTCCGTGAGCGCAATCAGCGCGGAGATCAAAGCATGGGCCATGGGCGACTGAGTCGCGTATCAATCAGAGTCGTCGTAACTACCTTCTGGCTCATCATGGTCGGGTGGCTACTACGTTATGAAGCCTTTCCTGAATACTTTACGCACTCGCTCGCAGGTTACAAAGGCCTGCTCTCCAACGATGTCCTGATTCAGGACACGTGGATGAAGGTCCTTTTTAAGGGGACGCCAATCGGCTACACCCATACCACGGTTGAGACGCAGGATGATGATCCCATGGCCTACTACAAGGTCTTGAATCGCTCCTATATGCAGCTCACGGTGATGGGGGTCACGCAGCCAGTGTACGTCGATACGACCGCGAACGTGGATATTTCGCAGACCTTGCAAGGCTTTTCTTTTGTCATGTCGTCGCGCGGTAATCGCGTAAACATTTCCGGAAAGCGTAAAACTGGGGACATGTTCGACGTCCGCGTCGTCACGGGTCACCATACGCAGCGATCACAGGTTGAAATTCCACCAGACGTTGTTCTCTATTCGCCGATGACGGAGATGGGCCTACGGCGACTCAGACCTGGTCAGTCGCTGATGATACGAACGCTCGATCCGGCGTCGATGACGCCGGTGAATCTTGATGTGAAGGCCATTCGCCCAGAGACCATTCAGGTCGATGGTCGCGACCACGAAACGACCTTGCTTCATATGATGTATCAGGGAGCGAAAATTCGCTCATGGATCGATGATAAAGGCATCATGATTCGCCAAGAGACGCCTTTCGGTTGGACCATGGAATCGTGTACGGCAGCCGATGCATTTGAGGCGGTTTCGAACTCAGGCGATGCACCGGATATTCTTTCTGAACTTGCGGTGCGCTGCAAAGGCGTTATCGAGAACTCGCGTGAATCGACACGAATTCGCTATGCCGTTCACGGTGTGGATATTGGTGCGCAAGCGTGGATCACGTCACGTCAGGCAGCAGAAGTACAAGAGGATGGAACGCTCCATTTAACCGTCATGGCGTCTTCTTCCATTAGCCCGGAGGAACACCTCGTAGATCCTGGGCCCTATCTCGCTTCCACGACATTTGTTCAATCTGACGAGCCCGCATTAAGATCACGGGCAGAAAAGATTGTTTCCGACTCGGAGACGCCGATGCAAAAGGCACGGGCGATATACGAATGGGTGTATGAAAATGTCAAAAAGGAACCAACGGTTAGCTTGCCGTCGGCGATGGATGTTTTGAAGACCATGGCTGGCGACTGCAATGAACATACCTATCTCTATGTGGGGTTGGCGCGTGCAGCCGGATTGCCCTCGAAAATCATGGTGGGGGTCGCCTACCATGAGGGAGCGTTCTACTATCATGCATGGCCCGCGGTTTATGTCGGGCGTTGGGTGGAGATGGACCCAACCTGGGGACAACCGTTGGTTGACGCGACGCACATTCGTATAACAGAAGGGGAATTGGCAAATCAGCTTGAGTTGGTACAAACCGTTGGAACCTTGACGCTTGATGTTCTAGAGCAGGAGTAAGTGTCTCTAGGCAAAGTAGCTATTTAGTGGAGTGTGGCCCATGATTGAAATTGACCATTTAACAAAGTTTTACGGCGACAAATGCGCCGTAAACGATCTCTCCCTCGAGGTTCCAGCAGGTGAAGTGTTCTGCTTTCTGGGCCCGAACGGTGCCGGCAAGACGTCGACCATAAAGATTATGACGGGCCTCTTACGTGCGACCTCGGGTGCCGTGCGCATCGGGGGGCATGACATTCAGGCGGATGCGCAGGCCGCCAAAAGGCTGATCGGTTATATTCCCGACATGCCCTATGTGTATGAACGTTTCACGTCGTCAGAGTTTTTTGATTTTTCCGGCGATATTTATAACATTGCCCGGCGCGATGTTGCTCAGCGCAAAGAGGAGTACTTCGACCTTTTCGGGCTGAATGAACATCGCGACGTGCTCGTCAAAGAGTTGTCGCACGGTCTGCGCCAGCGCTTGATCTATGCATCAACCTTTTTGCATGAGCCCAAAGTACTGTTCGTCGATGAACCCCTTATTGGCCTTGATCCACACACCATTCGGCTTATCAAGGACCTGCTCAAAGCCCGCGCTGCTGCTGGGATGACGGTTTTCATGACGACCCACATCCTTACGCTCGCGGAAGACATCGGTGATCGCATTGGCATTATCATGCACGGCCGCCTTTGCGCACTTGGCGATTTACAATCCTTGCTCAGGGAGCAGGAGGAAGAAAATCTGGAAGATATGTTTTTGAAAATGACGCATTCCGACTTTGTGAAGGAAGGCAACTAGTCACCATGTCCAGTGCGTCTGCATTTACTCGAAAGCACTCCGCTTATTGGCGTAACGGTCTTCGCCTTCTGCGGCAACAGTCGCGTTTCAAGGTCTTGTTCATTCTCGGTTTCGCGGTTTTTTTTGAGGTGGGACTTTGGCTTTTGTTTCACGAAGGATTTCGCTTTTTAGATTCATTTGGTGGCGTTGCAAGCATGGTGACGGGCCGGCTTTTTTCGCTCTTTTTTCTTGGCATGGGATTGATGCTTGTCATGTCCAGCTGCGTGACGGCTTATGCGACGCTTTTTCGGTCCGAGGAAGTCCCCTTTCTTCTTGTGCGCCCAGTGCCTGTCTCGCACATCGTGCTTCAAAAGTACTACGAAACGATGTGGCTATCCTCATGGGCATTTTTCTTTATCATCATACCCTTTGTCGGGGCCTACGCCTGGCATGAGCGAATGTCGCCGTTTTTCGCCTTGTGGACTTTGTTTTATGCGATTCCTTTCTTGCTGATATGTTCGGGAATAGGCGTTGTTGTTAATATGGTGGTGGTGCGATGTCTTCCGCGTGTACGAACGCTGAAAATCGCGATGGCTCTGGCCGCTGTGTGTGTGATCGCCTGGTGCTTTACCTTGACCAAAGGCGTGATTGGCACTGATGAGCAGCAGTTTTCAATGTCGGGCTTGATTCCTGGAATGACGCTGTCTGCGAACCGATTGCTCCCCAGTACTTGGTTAGCAGAAGGTATTTTGTCCTTGAGTCGCGGGCAATGGGGGCGTGGACTCATGTTCCTGGGCGTATTGTTATCCACCAGCATGTTGGCCATCATGATTGTCGAGTGGTTGGGGCGAGCATCATTTTACGCGGCTTGGCAACGAAGCGAAGTGGGTAGCGCGCGCGAAAAACGCCAGACGCGCGGATTCGAAACATGCGATGCGCTCCTGCGATGGCTGCCCAATGATGTTCGCGCCATGATTATGAAAGACGTGCGCACGTTTTTCAGGGACCCGATGCAGTGGTCGCAGGCGCTCGTGTTCTTTGGCCTACTCGGAATCTACTTCGCCAATCTGCGCAATTTTAATTATCACTCTTTCGGGGCACAGTGGCAGAACCTCATCACATTCTTGAATGTGTTTAGTGTGTCCGCTGTCGTCTGCTCACTAGGGTCGCGTTTTGTGTACCCGCAACTCAGCATGGAAGGGCAGGGCTTCTGGATCCTCGGCCTGGCGCCAACGAGTATGAAGCGTATTTTGCTGTGCAAGTTTGGTTTGGCCTTTGCGTGGGCACTAACAATCAGTGTCGCGCTGATTCTGTTGTCATCCATGATGTTGGGCGCTGAGCCGATGCTTCGGGTTGTCTCGGTTGCCGTGACAGGATGCGTGGCCACTGCCGTGGCCAGTTTTTCGACAGGTCTTGGCGCCATTTTTATAGATCTGCGTCAACGCAATCCGGCGGCGATCGTTGGTGGCTTTGGAGGTACGTTGAACCTCGTGTTCGGGCTCGCGTTTATGCTGCTGGCTATTCTGCCGTTCGCAATCGCCCTACATCTGTATCACAGCGAGATTGTGGGGCCGGAAACGCTGATGCCGATGATGTGGGGCTGCGGGGTCTGGCTCGTTGTTATGACGGCGGTTTCCAGTATTGTCGTGCTGAGCTTGGGGCTCAAGTCACTGGAAGGGCGGGAGTACTAAAGTCGGTCACGCGGTCTGCGCAAGACGCCTACTTGCGTAGGAGGTCGGCCTGCGGCCTATTCTTGTCGCAGGGAAATGTCGCCTACGACGATGCATTGCTCGGATCCGTCTGCCAGCCTGATGCGGGCGCATCCGTCGTCGTCAACGCCTAGATAGCGCCCCGAGAGGGGCGTATTTGTTTGGTAAATCTTGACCAACTTATTTGACAACTGATCCTGTTCTCGCCACGCGGAGATCACGCTTTTCGCAGACAGAGAGAGAGTCGTGTTTAAGGAAGCAAGCACGGCATTGAGAACATCGCGGATAATGAACGGTTGGCCGCCCCTTTCCATCGACATAGATGTCGGTGCCGTCAGGTAGGCGTGTTTGCCCCAGTCTTTCGGGGCGGTGTTGACGTTGAGGCCAACACCGAGCACAACACCATTGGACAACCCGCGGCGTTCCGAAAGAATACCGCAAATCTTTCGTTCTCTGACCCAGACATCGTTGGGCCATTTAGCGTGTGAAGCGATGCCGACGTGTTTGAGGGTTTCGTTGACCGCCAATGCGCCGGCCAAACCATAGATCCCCAGTGGAAGGTGCTCCGTGAGCGACTCCTGGTCAATTCGAACGGAAAACGTTAGCCCCAATTCGCCTGGCGCGTGCCAGTGTCGCCCGCGTCGACCACGTCCTTCGGTTTGGCGTTGGCACCAAGCCGTGTCCCCATGCTTGCTTGTATTGCCTTGGTCGAGTAGCCAGGCATTCGTCGAAGAAAGTTCGTCGAAAATGAACAACCGCCCAGCCTGAAATCCCCCGCTTGATTCGATGTACGTAGGGGTCATGTGGTGCGCTGTGTGGTTGGATCAGTCGTCCGGATGCATCACGCGATGAATTTCGGCGTTGAGGTGCTCCAGTGAGCTCTCTGTTCGGGTTGCCGAGGAGGGCAATAGCAGAATCGATTCAATCTGATCAGAAAGCCTGATGGGATCCAAGGGTTTGGTGAGTTGACCTGCTACATTGGCTGGCAAAAACGACAATGAGAGTTCTTCTTGAGCAGGCGCACACAGTAATATAAATGGGATGCTTGAAATGTCCCGTTGCTCATCAAGGCGCTTTGCCAAATGTTTTACATCTTCGGGAGAGGATGTGATGTCGGCGATGATGGCGCTAGGTTTTATATCGGGAAAGCGTTCGATCGCGGATTCGACCGAATCAGCCAAGTAAACCTGAATCCCGCGTTGGTGTAGGACTGTTGCCGACAAAACCAAAGACTTTTGATCGCTGTCGACGATCAACAAACGTACTAAATTCGCGGGCGTCGTTGTTTGTGACCGTCTTGAGAGCAGGCGCCGGATGTAGCCGACCAGATGATTGGGAGAAAATGGGCGAATCAGGTAGTCATTGGCACCGAGATCAAGTGCTTTGGTTACATTCTCTTCGACATTCTCTGATATCAGCATGACGATGGGGAGGCGGTTGTTTTTGCTGTCGCCGCGCAGTTGTTCGAGTACGCCGAAGCCTCCGGATGGCGGAAAGTTCTGGTCAATGATGACAAGGTGGAAGTACTCGCTTTCCAAGTCTGAGGATAGTGCCTGTTCCAGTGTTGAGAAGGCGACGCATGGGAACCCGTACTTTTCCATCATGCCGGCCAAGATGGTTTTGGTCGCGTCGTCAGCACTTAGAATGAGAATACGGTGTTCACGTTTTGTTTCTGACACTGAGCGATCCGACACAACGTGGTTTGCGCCCATTTTGGTGGCCTGGTAGACAAGGTGCTCCGCGGCAGAAATGGCATCGTCACAGCTCGTATCCAATTCGACACTGGTGACACCGATGGCGACGGAGAGGTCGTGCGGTGCTGGGTTCGATGGGTTGACGCATTGGTGACGGAATTGCTCCAGAACTTTGTCCATGGCGCGTGTTCCACCAAATGTGTCTTCGCCGGGTAACAAGACGACAAACTCATAGGTGCCCCAGCGCGAAACACAGTCATAGGCACGTAGGTTTGAGGACAAGGTGATGCTCATGGTCTGAAGAATTTCTTCGCGCGTATTTTCGCAAAAGGCACTGAGTAGGTTGCGGCTACTGTCGACGGCAATGCAGGCGAGCGTGAGTGGTTCTTTGGATTTGGCGCGTTGGTCCTGTGCGGCATTGAACGCTTCGCGCATGGCCGCCTGATTCAGCAGTCCAGTAAGGACGTCGCGGCGCGACGGTCGTAAAGGTTCTGGTGTACGTCGCAGGCGATCATTAACCCAAGTGACGATGTCATCCGCGCCGCGTGGGTTTTCATAATAGCCGTCGGCTTGGTGCAGTTGGCTGTGTTCTTTAATCTGGTCGCTTATGCGTACACCGACAAAGAGTACGGGTGTCGAGGCGGTGAGCGGGTTCTCGCGCAATGATACAAAAAAGGCGCGACTGTCGAGGTCGGGCAGGATGACGCTCAAAATGATACAGGATATAGGGGCTTTGCTGAGTTCCTCTGTTGCTCTTGCGGCCGTGTCTACGTCGATGACGTGTCGGGAAGGGCTGCCCAGATGTTCCTTAATCGCCGTGTTTAGCTGTGGCATTCCGCCGACGATGAGGATGCGCGACTGGCGCATCGTGACATCAGAGGCTGCCTCCCGCAATGCCGATATAAGTGCCCGTGCAGCGTCGGGAAGCTCGGCGATCAATGCGCGTTGTGTCTTCTGTGAGGCTTCAAATAACGCTGACATGCCGAAATGCGACGCTGGACCGCCCACGGTGTGACTCAAGCGACGGATCGCAAATTCGGATTCGGGGAACCCCTCCTCAAGCGCACGAATAGCGACCTCGATCGTATCAATGCGAGCACCAAAGGTGCTCTTAAATGTCGCTGAATCTTGGGGTGTGTTCATCAAGGGCTTTCTTGATCAGTCTGAGAGGCGATGATGCTAAGCTTGCCGTTCATTTCAGGATACACGTGGTAATGCAGTTGCAGAAGCGTCTTTCCGCGTGACATCACGGTTGAGGCCGGAGCCGCATAGCGATCCGACAGCATGGCTGGCGACTGCGAAACGGAACTGAGGATGACGATATTTCCGGAGGCAATGGTTTGACGAATCAGAGGATGGTCGTCGTCCTCCTCGATGTCGCTGATATAGATAATATTGGCGTTGAAGTGGGCGGCGTTTGCGAGGCCCGATTTTAGGTCTGGCGTGTCGATGCCGAGTTCAGATTGCATGACGACCGAGTTGGAGTGTCCCATCAGGTAGGCCAGTTTTGGCTGAAGAATCGATATGACGTTCCTGCTGCTGCCGTTGACGATTTGCAGCACGGAATAAACAAAGGAATCTGTCGTAAACGTATCCGGGCCGTTAATAGCAACGAAGACTTTCTCGTCGGAAGCAATAATCTTAGCTAGGGACTCGACGATCTCGGGTGATTCGGTTATTTCGGCCGGTTGCGGAATGTCGAAGGGGATGGTTGTGATGGCGAGGACATAGCTGCCTCGTTGTGTGGCATAGGAGACGCGAATGCGTCCGACGCCTTTTTGTCCAAAGGCAAAGGTGCCCGACCCCGTTGGCGCGATGCTGCCAGCCGTTGGCGCGGATTCTGTGTACAGATGTTCTAACGTGTCGGATATGTCCGATGCATCGAGTACCAAATTCAGGGCGACTTCAATGCCCGCGGGGGTGCGCGAAATGGGCGGCGCATTGGGTGCCAGGATGATGCCACGAGCGGAGCCGGGTAGCTTCAGATACTCAAAAATTTCTTTACTTCTATTCATGACTTCGGGTCTCTCCCTTACGGCGCTGTTTCCCTAAATGAAACAGGCAAGGTTGTCCCAAGGCTGCCTGTGGGTCGCATTTCTCCTGTCCAGCCCGCGCATGAAAAGCGCGTGCGAGTTCGACAACGTTCCGCATCACGAAGACGCTACAGGTTTAGAATGCCAAATGGACTCCGGCAAAAGCTCCGCTGTTATCCAGCGATTCAACGCCTGCATGAATGGTCAGATGTTCAGTCCATAGCAAGTCCAGGCCAATGGTGTATCCAACCGTATCGCCGTCCTCTTCTAGGTCACCTTGCAGGGACGAAAACAAGCCTCCAGCGGTCAGGCCGATTGCCTGGGGCAGAAATAATTTATTGCCATCAAGTTCATTGATCAAGCTGATCGTCAAATCTGCTTCCACTTCGCTGTAGTCCAATGTTGTGAATCCAGTTTCGGCCTCGGATGAGGTGTAGGACACAGTGCTGTGAACACGGATGCGATCTTCTTCGAGCCCTGGATCTTTAATGAGCTGCGACATAAGATTGAATTCTGCCGTGCCGCCAATCGCTGGGCCATCACCAGAAACACCGTTCAGCTCACTGTCGCTCTGGCCACCATGAACATAAACCGTTACCCAGGAAAAAAGCCGATAGCCGATGTAGCCAACGACGCGTGTTTCGTCGAAGGTTGAGGTGAAGCCTTTGTTGTCGACGCGGACGTCGCGCTCACGGTCTCGCATATACAGTCCGGCACTCCAGCCGGAGAGGTCCTGCTCTGCGATGAGGTAATTCTCGTTGGCCATAGAGGCAGCACGCGGTGCGGCCTCAACACAAAGCGAAGCGCCTGCAAGGCAGGCTCCGGCAAGGATTGTTTTGTGGATATAATTCATAGATATAAATATTAGTGAACAACGTCGCAATGGCAAGCAGATAACCTGTTCCGGTGCAATCAGCAGGCCTCATTTTAGGGGTTGCCTGTGAATGGCTATTGCTCTATAACATGGCGCCTATATTAATAGGTAAGCCCGTTGCATAGAAATAAAGGTGTTATTTTAAACCTTCGAGGAAAAGGTCATGAAGCGAATCTGGTATAGTTTGACAAAGCTTTGGGTTGTTCTGGCAATGGTGTTTTCTGGCGCCGTCGGGTGCAATGACAGTGACGACGGACCGGATACTTCGAATATTGGCGATAACGACATCAATACCGTTGTCTGCATCGGAGACAGCGTCACTTTCGGTACCGGTTTGCCATCCGCTCAGAGTTATCCTGCGCAGTTGGCCGG
>JBLHHU010000047.1:0-17825 GCA_047615735.1 Kiritimatiellia bacterium
TTGCCGCAACAGCATAGAGGCGGGTCTGCTCAGCGTTCATCGCGAGGAATCCCGGGCTACGGATGTCGGCGGCGAGGGTGGGGCTAGACAGTTTTCCATTGTCCGTATTGAAGGTCGCGTGGAATATTCCGGTTGCACCTGTGCCGAGGTACACGTCCACGGGTTCACTCATGGCGCATACAGGCAGTAGTATGGCGAGTGTGAGTTGGCAAAAACGTTTCATGTGATGCTTTCCTTGTTGTGAATGGCTGATTGTACCGTATTCGTGAAATTCTTGATAGGTATGGCAGATGGCCTGTATAATTATAACCTATGAAAGGGCGCACGCAATGAAACGGTTTACAGGTGCGACTGCGCGCGCGCTGGTATTGTCCTGTGTGTTCACCTGTGTATTCTCTGGTGTATTCTCCTGGACCGCTTTCGCGCAGTTGCCTGTCACCAACGGACTGGAATGCTGGTATGATGCCAGCGCAGCAATCACGAATGCCAGTGGGGTCGTGACGGGTTGGAACGACCTGTCTGGCAACGGGCATGATGCCACATTTGGCGGGGGTTCGCCAACCATCGCGCCGAACGAGATTAACGCGAGACCCACGGTGCACCTGCGTACCCCGGGCCAATGGCTCGACTGCGCCGGGACGTTCTTCACCAAAGAGCAATACATCGTGGTGCGTTCGCCCAACGCCAACTGGAATGGCAACGGCACGTTCCTCGGCCGGACCGTTGGACGGGACTCGAGCTACAACCTCGGCGGCGGCACCACAGGGTTCTGGCAAGACTGGATCCCCGCCGCGGTGTCCAAGAACGGAAGCGTCGTCGCGGATAACCGGTCGGCCAATGTTGGGTTCCGCCTTGGGACAATCACCAACTTCATGATTCTCAAGGTCGTCGTGCAAGGCTCTGCGCCGGATGCCGCGTACCGAATAGGCAAAAACGACAACCTTGGCAACAGTGACATGGACATTGCCGAGATCATTGGGTACGACAGCGTATTGTCCCCCGCGGATGAAGACGCGGTGGGCGCCTACCTTGCAGACAAGTACGCCGTGACCACGGCCTATCCGCTTATAAACGCTCCGGCCGCGCCGACTGTGTTGAGCGCTACATCCCTGTGGCATGCCGTGCGCCTGGATTGGAGCGCATCGTGGAGCGCGACAAACTATCATGTGTACCGCGGAACGACGAATGGTGTCTATGATCCGACACCGATCGCGACCTCAGGGGGCGCGACGACGTACACGGATACGCATGACCCGGGGGATGACGGTCAGATGTTCTATTATGTGGTGAGCGGCGTGAATGCGCTGGGGGAGGGCGACGCCTCCATCGAAGCGAGTGCGGCACCATCGTCGAACAAAATCGACCAAGTCATCACCTTCGCGCCTTTGGCCACCATGACCTTTGGGGATGCATCCTTCGTGCTCACAGCCACAGCCGATTCACGATTGCCGGTGGCTTATACCAGTTCGAATGCAACGGTGGCGTCCGTGTCGGGTAGCACGGTGACGATATTAAAGGCGGGCAGCACGACGGTGACGGCCAGCCAATCTGGTGACGCGGGCTTCAATCCGGCCATTCCTGTGGATCAGGTTCTGACGGTGGACAAGGCAGAACAGACAATTACGTTTGCACTGGGAAGCTCGCTGGCAAGGCCTTTGGGCGTGGCCCCGTTTGACGACATGGCGGTCGGTGGTGCATCCGGCAACCCGGTGACGTATTTCAGCACCAACGAAGCGGTGGCGACCGTGCAATCCAATGGCCTTGTCACTGTCGTGGGGGTGGGCGACACCGCCATTTTGGCTAACCAACTTGGTGATGCTGATTTCTACAGTGCTGCGCCAGAAGTGTCACAGGCGCTAAAGGTGGTCCAGACACTGCCACTGCCTGTCGGTGAAGGGGTCGTGTGTTGGTACGATGCATCCGTAGGCGTGACGCAAGACGGGAGTGGCGTGCTTATCTGGGATGACCAATCGGGGTTGGGGCATCATGCGACGCGTGCGGCAGGTACGGTGTCGCTTGTGTCGAACGAGCTGAATTCCCTGCCCGCCATGCAGCTTCGAAACGCCGCGTTTATGAATTGTACCGGAGCGATGTTTACCAAAGAGCAATACCTCGTGGTCCGTTCGCCGCACGTTAGCTGGAGCGGCGGAGGATCGTTTCTTGGTCGCAGGTCGGACGTTTTCCTTTCCGTACGGGTATCCAGTTACAATATGCAAGGTGGCACCACCGGTTTCTGGCAAGATCATTACCCGCAGGCGGTCAGCCGCAATGGCACGGCCTTACCGTTGAACGCTCCTGCGCCAGGATTCGTGCTCACACCCATCACCGAGTACATGCTGCTTAAGATCACTGTGGATGACACGGCGTCCGCACAGAACCGCATCGACTATCCCTTTTACCAAATTGGAAAGAATGAAGGGACGGGCACGATGGACTTCGACGTGGCCGAGATTATCGGTTACGACACCGCTTTATCGCCTACGGACGAGGCAGCCCTTGGCGCTTTTCTGGCTGAGAAATATAGAGTCTTGACGGCGTATCCACCGGGTGCGCCGACAGGGCTAGTGGTCGCTGGGTTTGACGGTGCGCGCGTGCGTTTGGAATGGACTGAACTGTTCGGCGCAACAGGCTATACCGTGTGGAGTTCGAATAGCACGACGCACGTGGTTTCGACAAACGCGTCGGCGACGCATGCCTTCACGCTTACCGGGCTGGACAACGCACTATACTACTTTAAGGTGGCGGGCATGAACAGCGGCGGGCCGGGCATCTACTCAGCCATGGTCAGCGCCAGACCGACATGGCGTGGCGCGCTCTTTTTGCTCTGGTAACGCAGCGGTGCTACGCCAGTTCATCGACGGCGAGGTGCCAGTCGAGATCTTCAATGACGCTGACTTCGACCACGCCTTCAGCGTTGCCCAGTAGCGTACGGCATTCTTTGCTCAGATTGAGTAGATGTAGGCGTTTTCCTGCGGCCGCGTACTTTTCGGTAAGCTTGTGCACGGCATCCAGTGCGGAATGGTCGTAGACACGTGAGCGCATAAAGTCGATGACCACTTCGTCGGGGTCGTCTGCAGGTGTGAATAGTGATGCAAAACTATGCACGGCTCCAAAGAAGAGAGGGCCGTCCAGGCGGTAGACCTTCGTGTCGTGCTCGTCTATATAGCTTTTACAGCTGATGTTTTTACCCTTTTCCCATGCGAAGACCAATGCACTGATAATGATGCCGATGGCCACCGCGACCGCAAGGTTCGTGAATACGGTAATAATCGAAACGGCGAGAATGACCAACATGTCCGTACGTGGAATCTTGTGCAGAATGCGGAACGTGGTCCACTCGAACGTGCCAATCACAACCATGAACATAATGCCCACGAGTGCTGCGGTGGGGATTTGCCCAATCAGGTCAGCGCCGAACAGGACGAAGATCAATAGACCAACGGCGGCGGTCACACCGGATGTGCGGCCACGGCCGCCTGAGCTGATGTTGATCATCGATTGACCAATCATGGCGCAACCCCCCATGCCGCCAAAGAGTCCGCTAAGAATATTCGCGCTGCCTTGGCCAACACATTCACGATTGCCGCGACCGCGCGTCTCTGTCATTTCGTCAATCAAGGTCAAGGTCATCAACGATTCAATCAAACCCACGGCGGCAACGGGTAGCGCGAAGGTCATCAAAATCTTTAGCGTGGTCCATTCGAATGGAATCGCCGGCACGTGGAATGGCGGAAATCCGCCGGCCAATGAGCCACCGGCCATTTCGGCAACGGTCATCGCGTGAATCCCAAAGAAGTGTTCCAATCCCATGGAGGCAAAGGTACAGATCGCAATGGCCGCAAGCGCGGCGGGAACGGCTTTCGTCAAACGCGGCAAATAGTGCGTAATTGCCATGGTCAGGGCGATGAGAGCAAGCACAACCATCAAGGACAGGCCGCTGATCCATTCATGATGGCCATCCGCGCCTTCCACTTTAAAGGCCTCGAACTGGGATAAAAAGATGATGATTGCAAGGCCGTTGACGAAGCCGAGCATGACGGAGTGGGGGACAAGGCGAATAAATTTGCCCCAACGCATCAATCCTACGCCAATCTGAATGACCCCAGCAAGGACGATGGCGGCGAAGAGGTATTCCACGCCATGGCTGGCGACCAGCGGGGCCACGACGACGGCAATTGCGCCGGTGGCGCCTGAGATCATTCCGGGGCGTCCGCCGATGGTGGCGGCGATCAGGCCAACCATGAAGGCAGAAAATAAACCGACTTGTGGGTCTACGCCAGCGACAAAAGAGAAGGCGACGGCTTCTGGTACAAGCGCCAGGGCGACGGTGATGCCTGAAAGGATGTCGTTCTTGAAGCTTCCGCGCTTTTTGGTGAAAAATGTCAAATTGGATCTCCGGTTGTCATAAAAATAAGGGCCGGCGCAGATCGCCGACCCTTTTGCAAGCCGAGCATAATGTCATAATGACGAAAAAATGCAATGCTTCGCTGGTTCTATTTCAGCTCGGATAACTGACATGGACGGTGTCAAACGCTGTGTTTTCGTGATTTACAGGCTGGAAAAGCGCCCATCAGCGATCAGGCGCGTCAGCTTTGCGTCGCATGACGTAGAGCCCCATGTTGCTCAGCTGGATGGCGCGCTCAAAGGTGTATTGGGGGGCCAAGCGCTCATCCAATTGTAGGCCTTTATTCCAATAGAATTCGCGATTGATCACCGCGATGACTTGTGTGGCGTTATTGGAGCGTTGCGAAATTTGCATTCCAATGTCGTCGCCGAGAATATCACGTCCATCCATCACCGCGTTGGCGCCGTAGTGATCCAGCAATGTCGGGTTGCCCCACAAGAGCAGGGCTGTCGCTGTTCGATTTTCGGGCTGCATGAGCACCTCTGCTGCGCCGCGGTAATCATCGCGGGCGTGCAGCGGGTCGCAAAAGTACTTCGCGGTTGAAAAAAGGTTAAGCGCGACGATGCTGTAGGCCGTCATCATCGCGAAACGTCGCTTGCTGCTCGATGTCGTGATGCTGGCAAGGGGTAGGGCAAGCATAAGGGTGAGCAATGGATGCAGGTAGAACGCATGCCGGGGTAGCCAGTTGAGGCCAATCACCACGCCGCCAAAGGCGCCACCCAGGTAGCCAAGCGCGGTGGCCATTAGAATCAGGCGGGTAAACGCATGGGTGTTGGCGTGGCGCTGATCGCGTGCCTCAATCTCCCGTAGACGCCATGGGTGTGCCTGAAAAAACGTGAACAGCCATGCGGCCATGATCACAAACAGCAACACGACGTGCGGAATATATGCGACCAACGACGAAAACCCTGCATTACCGCGCAGGGCTTGAAGGGGCGGGCCATAGGTCTGACCCACCAGCAAGCCGTATGGGACGAATACCAAATTTTCGATAATGTTGCGTGCAACGGGTACCGCCGCTTCTGCGCCGCTACCGAGACATTTGAGCCAAAGGACGAGTGCCACACAACATAGCAATCCAGAGGGCAACCAGAGTTTCAGCCAGGCAGGAAAGCCGCGACGCAACGCGAGGTGGCTGAGCGCGAGGGCTGCAAGAAATACAGCAGCGAATACGTTGGTCGCGAGTAGTAAGAGGCAGAGTATGGCAAAACCGACACAGAAAGTCGTTGCGGGTTTTGGCCCGATCAGGACTCTATAAAGCGCAAGAAGCACGATGCTCGATAGCATCATCGCCAAGGCATAGGGGCGTACTTCCTGCCCATAGTAAATGGCGTATGCGCTGGTTGCGGAGAAGAGGGCGACCCATAGCATGGCTCGCATTCCCAGTGCGCGTTTCGTGAGCAGCGTCATGACCAGCACATACAGTGTGGCGAAGATCACGGACAGAGCGCGTAGGGCGATATCAGACGTGCCGAAAACCGAGGTCCACCCGTGCAGAATAACAAAGTATAGGGGCTGAAAACGTTCGCTTGCGGGATGGGTGCGAAGAAAGTCGAGAAAATGAGCGAGGAATGCTTGGTCGGGCGGGGAAATCGCGAGATCAAGCGAGGTTCCTTCGTCGTACCATAGGCTTTGCCAATCCAGGCCCAAGCTCCGAAACAGTGCAGCGAGGAGCATCGTCGACAACAGGAGAAACCAGAGCTTACGATGGATCATGGGCGAATCCTACGCGAAATGGAGCCTTGCGGTCAAGATCCCACGCGGTCGGCGTGCGCGGCGTATTCGTGAAATTTTCGATGATGTGTGTGGCCCCGCGCAACCTTACTGGGCGGTGCGGATGAGGGGGTAGATTTGTGCGATAAATTCCGAAAGTTTGCGTTCTGTATCGTCGGGCGTATCGGTTGGACCTACGGGCGCAACCACTGCGATATATGCCCAGCGGTCCATGGTTCCTAGCGTGAGCGCATCCCAACCCATCCAGAACATTCTGGTGAAATGGAGTGGCGTGTCTCGTTTTGTGTCCACGAACCAGTAGGCGTAGATGGTCTCGTGCAGAACGTCGCTTCCTTGCGTGGGCCGGGTTGTGTGTAGCATCATGACGTCGATGGGAGCTTGGTCAGGTACCGGTACGGTCACCGTGTCACTCTTGACGATGTCGAAGCCCTGTGCGATGAGGCAGCGTTGGGGGCGATGTATGCTGCCACGGTTTTCGCCGCTGAGCACAATGGATAGTCGGACAAATTCGCCATTCGGACTGGTGTACTGCATTTTCGTGAATTCCGTGCCTGGCGGAAGGATGTTCTTTTCAATTTTCGACATTGGGAACGTCGCTTGTTCGCACTGTTCGCAGTGTGGTGAACCGCCTGCCAATGTATGCGCGGCTATGCCGGGGCAATCGCCGTTGTGGCAGTAGCGAATGGAAACGCCCTGTGCTTTACCTACCGTCTCGGGCAGTTGCATCGTCACACCGCTCCTGTCCGAGGTTTGCATCTCGCGCATCATGGAGCACGCGCCGAGGCATCCAAGCAGCAGCACGCCGACGACGATGGCGTGCGCGATGGGCGGACTATATTTGGCTGGGCGCGTGGCGGTTGGCGTGTTGGAGTCCTCGTCAGAAGGGTCGCAGGCCTTGCCGGGAAGGGGCAATCGTTCAACGATTTTACCTGCGGCAATCATGATGAGAACAACAAAAACAAATACGACGTAGCCGGAGTAGTCGTGAAAGAATCCGGTGGCAACTTTTCGGCCCCAGACGAGCGCAACAAGCGCAACCGTGATGATGCGAAATACGTTTGCGAGAAGGGCAATTGGGATAGACGCAAGGAAGATAAGCCATTTACGAATGATGCCCCGCTGCGTCATCCATGCGTACGCGGCGGTCAACGCCGTTATGGCAAGGAGGGATCGAAGTCCGCTGCACGGATCTGCGACATTGAAATCGAAACCGGATCCTGCTGTGGAATAAATGCGTGAACCTGATCTGACGGCTTCAATACCGAGTCCATTTAAAATGTTTGTCGCCGTTACAGAGGCAAAGAGGCGCAGCGGGAATGTAATGTTGTTCAGGAAGTTCAGCGGGATGCAGAAGATCAGGTACGCCGCGGGGAACGTAAAGTTGCGCGCGACGGCTGGGCCGTAAAGGTACAGCGGAATGGACCATAGGCAGAGGATGAGCGCCGCTAGGGATAGGCGCGTCTGAGCGACACGCATTCCCAACATGTGCAGTAGAAGTGCTGCTACAAGGACTAGAATGCCACCAAGGTAGACCCGTTTTGGGGCTCGTACAATCTGATGCCTTCTATTCCAAAGGAAGAATAGCGAGACAAACGGAAGAATATAACCGTGGGAGTAGTCGACGTTCCCGAACGAGACCTTGTCCTTCCAACGCGCGGTCATCCAGCGGAAAGCCGATCTGCCGATCAGGGATTCTGTGTGTACCATGTTTCCTTGTAAGTGAAACAGGACGACAAGCAGAGCCGAGAGGCACGCCAGTGCGATAACGTTCTTTCTGATGACTGGGGTCATTGGTTAGCACTCAATCCGAATTCTCGATTTTCGTATAGTGGATTCAGAGGACGCGGGTTTCTTTCTGGATCAGCCGGAGAAGGGTCTGCGTTTCTGGTATTGAACTAAAAGGTCATCGTATCATGACAGGAGGGGGGAGTTCCAGTCCGTTCATAGCGGTTTCAGATGGCGGCCGTCACGTAGGGCTTGTAGGCACCTTCAGTTGCCGATGTGCCTGGAGGATTGTCGTTGAGTCAAAATCAGCCGCTAGAGCGTCGGCGATTCTTAAAGCGATTCGGCTTTGGCCAGCAGCTCGTTGCCGATTAGTTCACGGCGCCAGCCCCTTAAGAGGCGGTTCCCGTTCGCAGGGGCGCCCAGTGCACTGTAGAAGACGGCTTCAAGATCTTTGCGACTGCCCAGCAGCATCGAATCGATGCCTACTTCCAGCGCACGCTCGTCGGCGAGTTTGCGAAGCACATTGCCAGCTTCACGCAATCGATTACGATCCACTCTTGGCCATGGCTCTCCACGCTCAATGCCGGACGCAGCCAGCCCTTCAGCAATACTGTTTAGTAAATCGGGTTGAAGGCTTTTAAGGGCATGCGGCATGTCTTTCATCGCTTCCTGCAATTTGTCCATCTCGACAGGGGCCAACTGTGCAATTTGTGTCAAATGACGATCGTCCAGCACATGACCTCGCGGGCGATCGGATCGACGCGCCTCAGTCTCGCGCCATTCTGCCAGAGCAATGAGGACGCCTCGATGTTCTTTAGGCACATCACGCGTTCCTTTTACTTTTTTATAGACCAGCGAGGTGTCTATTTCCTCGAAGTTACTAGGAGCACAAAGGGCCGCATGCTCCTCGTTTAACCACGCCGTCTGTTGGTCGTTCAGACGGCTAAGCAGTATGTCGCGGATTTCAGGTAAGTATTTCACGTCGTCGATGGCGTAATCGAGCTGAACGGTACTGAGGGGGCGTCGCAGCCAGTTTGTGCGCGTCGCTGATTTGTCGAGGGTGACACCACAGAGCTCCTCCACCAGAGCGGCAAGGCTTAAGGTGCTGGACATGCCTGCAAAGCCTGCGGCGAGTCGCGTATCGAAAACGTTGCTGGGAAGGTGTCCGCAAAAGGTATGGATGATCGTCAAATCTTGCGGAGCGTCGTGCAGAATTTTGACAATAGACGCATCCGCCATGAGTGATGCCATTGGGCTGGCGTCACGGACTTGTGGTGTGTCGATCAAATGATTGTCGTCACGCCCCATGCCCAGTTGCAATAAACCGAGAATCGGGTAGTAGGTCCTCTCCCACACAAATTCGGTGTCCAGTGCGGCCAGGCCCGCCTGTTTCGATGCGTCGTATAGCGCTTGAAGGTCCTCTGTTTTTGAAATCATGCATTGAGTAAAGGCCATTGGGCGCTTGCATGCAAGGTCATGGCGCGAATTCTGAAAATATGCCTCCTGTTGCAACGCTGGCTTTGGAACCGTGTGACGGGTGCGCATGAAGCATTTTCGTTCAGTCTCAATGACGACCGTGGTTCATTCTGGGTTCCGGAATTCACATGCCATCAAATGGTGTGTTTGCAGGCCAAATGCCAAAATTATGGCCTCGTAATAGTACTTGTCCCTCTGGGCTAGCCTTTGTACGCTTCCCATTTCGAAATCATCGGTTTTCGATGACCGCGCATCCGTTGTTAGGCCATTAAGTCGTTTAACGATGCTTCGACTCAGCAATTTACGAACGAGGAACGCATGAACAAAACTTCCATTCTCTCCTGCAAGAATTCTTTCCTATTGGCACTAACCATCATGCTGCCCACTGGGCTTCTTTCGCATGCCGCTGACATTTCCGAATTGATGGTGCAGCGTTGTGGGGCCTGTCATGGTCCGACCTTGCGTGGCGTTGGCGGCGTCTTCCCTGATCTGATGCTTTCTGAAAAGGTGCGCGCGGGGGATGTGGATGCGTTGACCGCGTTTGTGATCAACGGGAGTGGCCCAGAGTCGACCTCGCTTGCAAAAATGCCGCCGCGGGGAGGGTTTATTGATTTGACGGATACGCAGATCAAGGACCTTGTCGAGCAATTGGTCGAGCTCAGTAAAAATGTCGAAGAAACAAGCTCGGTCGTCGAAAATAAGGCCAAATTTGGTAAGCGCTATGGACCCGTCATCGCGACGGCCATTGATTTAGGAAAAACATCTAGCGATGTGCGTTACATTGTTTCGCGGGCTCATCTGGTGCCGCTTGGTGAGAGCCGACAGGCCAGCGTCGTCTTTGACAGCGACACGATGAGTTATTCCGCCGCGTGGTTCAACGCTGAGAAAATGGCGGCCAATGGAATGCCGTTTGGCGGCGCGCACGGTCGGGCTGCTTTGTCCAAGTCATCCCGTAATCTCTTTAGCACGGGCATTCGACCCGGTTGGGCAAAAGGCGGCGTCATCGCCGATCCGCGCCCGTCGACCTACAAGACCTTTCCTCCCTTGGGTGCGTTGCCAAAAAAGTGGGCCCATTTCAAGGGACATTACGTCCATGATGGGCGGACGATTTTTCGATATAGCGTCGGTGGGGGTGATGTGTTGGATATGCCGGGGCTAGTCGAGAAGGACGGTCTCAAGGCCATCACGCGAACGTTGAAGGTGAAGAACCGCAAAGCGTCGGTTCTCGTCCTTGCGGAAGCAAACACGGCTGCGTTCGTGAACAAGACATTGGTTCTGACGAATGACGAACAGGATTGCAGCATCCTCCTTGTGGAAGGACCTAAAGGCGCTGAACTTGTATTTGAGGACCATGTGGCGCTTCTCAAGTTGCCCAAAGGTGAGTTCTCAGTAAAACTCGCGTTTTGGCAGGGCGACGCCTTCTATCAACCGGCGATTGAAATTCTTGCAGGACCTGCAGAAGATCTGTCGCTTCTCACACAAGGCGGGAACGCGCAGTGGGGGGACCCCATTGGCGTGAAGAGCGAACTCTCGACGAATAGCGAGCGAGCCTACGTGGTTGACCGAGTCGGTATTCCTTTCGATAACCCGCTTGAACCACGTATGCGCATTGGTGGTTTCGATTTTTTTGATGACGGCCAGCGCGCTGCGGTCTGCACCTGGGATGGTGATGTCTGGATCGTCAGTGGCATCGATGAACAACTTTCGAACGTCACATGGAAGCGCTTTGCGACAGGCCTGCATGAGCCGCTCGGTCTGACCATCGCCGATGGCGTGATCTATACCGTTGCGGATGATCAGATTACGCGCTTCCACGACTTGAATAATGACGGGGAAGCGGATTTCTACGAGAACTTTAACAACGACTGGGATGCCACCGAGGGCTTTCATGCGTTTTGCTTTGATTTGCAAACCGGGCCTAAAGGCGACTTTTTCTTCAGCATGGGTTGCCCTGTACGCGCAGGCGGTCGCGGTTTTGAGCGTCTCGGTCGGCAGCATGGTTCCATTATTCGTGTCAGTAAAGATGGACGCAAACTGACGCGTTATGCATCCGGTTTTCGTGCCCCAAATGGAATTGGTGTAGGACCTGATGGACAGATCACATGCGGTGACAATGAAGGGTCCTTCGTACCTGCAGCACCGCTGCATTGGGTGGAGCCGGGCGAATTTCATGGAGTTGTGGATGCCTACCAGGACATGGAAAAGCTGAAGACCGATCCAATTGGTGGCTACGACGTGCTTCAAGGGCTCTGGAGCAAGTATGTCAAATCTTACGAGAGTTACAGTCTCGGTCAGACCTTGGACCCTGCCGAGATGCCTAAGCCGCTCGTATGGATGAGTAAAGCGCGTCACGTGGACAACTCGGGTGGGGGGCAGGTCTGGGTGACCAGCGATCGTTGGGGTCCGCTCAATGATGCATTGCTTCACCTATCTTATGGTATGAGTACGGTTTCGTTGGTCCTGAAGGAAAAGAAGAAGGGGCAGATGCAAGGCGGTGTCTGCAAGTTGCGCCTCAACCTCAGCAGCAGTGCCATGCGAGCACGCGTGAATTCTAGCGACGGACAAGTTTATGTTGCGGGTTTGAAAGGCTGGCAAACCAATGCGCGTGGTGCGGGTGGGTTTGATCGCATTCGCTATACGGGTAAACCCGTTTACATGCCCCTATCCCTCAACGTTCACAAAGGACGTATTGAGCTTGGGTTTTCGCAAACGTTAAGCCCAGCAGAGGCTGCCGATATCGCAAAGTACCGTATTCAGGCATGGAACATCGAATGGACGCACCGATACGGTTCGCCGGAAACGCCTGTCGAGGGCTTTGCGATCGAGAAAGCCGAACTACATGCAGATGGCCGTACCGTTAGTTTGCATGTGCCCGATCTACGTCCCGTTCATATGATGGAAATTCATTATGACCTGCTGGCTTCTGATGGAACGCCAATCAAGGGCAAGATCGATAACACCATTCATGTGGCGGAGTAGCGGCACATCGCGCAACGCAACATCAGCGCTTGATTAACCATTCGGAAACATCTGCGACATCTTGTGGCGTCAGCGTGTAGGCAAAACTCGACGGCATGCCCGAGACTTTCGCATCGTCACGTTTCGCAACGTCGCTGGTGCGGACGACGATTTTTTCGCCTGTGGCGAGATAGAGCGTCACCGACTCCGCGGTGTCCTCCTGAACCATGCCAAAGAAGGTGGCTCCATTTTTCATTTCCAAGCTCGTTTGCTGAAAGCCTTCGACGATGTAAACGTCGGGTTGAAGAATCGATTCGATGACGTACTTCATGTCGCGACGTTTGGCGATGTCGTTCAGGTCAGGCCCTAGCACGAGGCCTTTGCCTTGCATCTTGTGGCAGGCGAAGCAGGTGCCACGACCGAAGAACAGTTCTTCGCCGCGCTTTATGTCGGCGGTGGCTAAGGCCGCGGTGCTGGCGGCGATGTCGGTCTTGCCTGAGACGGCTTTCGTCAGAAAAACGTGAATCATGGCAGGTTCTTTGGCGTCACGGTGAGCGGGACCACCCAAGACGATGGTGCCAGCGTCTACTGCTTTTCGGTAGATTTTGAATTCGTCACCATTTTTGCCAGCGCTTGTCCGGAGGGCTTCTCCCGTATTCGTGAACCCCTCGCTGACCCACGCGGGTGGGGCATAGCGTGCATCGTAGGCGACGTAAAGCGTCGCGGGGATGTTGATGTCGAAGGCGAGGTAGTCGTTGTTGCTACTTCGGTTGTCATCCTTGTGAAGGCGCAGCTGTGTCGCACCTGCGACGGACTGAGGCAGTTCAATGATGGTTGTGCTGGCGCCTTCATAGGCCGACACACCACGCTGAAGTCCGTCATCGATAATGGTGCAATGCTTGCCTTGGTTGATCTTGAGGTTGCGAACAAACAGCCGGTCTTTCCATTCATTGTCCGAGATTCGGTGCAGGCTCGTGTCGGAAACATCGGAATGTTTCTTTTTGCCGAAAAAAGCTGCCGCTCGCAGGATGGCGCTCTCTGTGATGGTCAACGGTTCCGTGTAGGTCGCCGACGCAGCACTTGGCTCAGCGCCGTCGAGCGTATAGTGAATTGTGAGTCCTTTGGTGGTCTTGAGCGTCACCTGGGTGCTGCTTCTGAATTTCGGTTGCTCAACGTTGACGTCGATGAGAATCTGATCAGCACGGTTGCCCGTCTTGGCTTGCCATTGACTGGCCAGCGTGCGAATGCGGTCATCGTCGTCATGGCTTAATTCCAGAATGTCGACGGCTGTTGCGGCGCGGTCTTCCATCAGGCTGAGCATGGCCATTAAGCGTACGCCCGAACGCGAATCCTGCAGCAGGGCGCGACGGGCGTCCTGCGAGAGTTCACGGCGTAAGACCTGCCAGCCCGTGTAGAGTGTACTGCGGTCGGTTTCGTGGGCGAGGGCCTGCAGCACGGCTTCGGACTTGTCCCCGAAACCTGTCTTCTCGAGCGACTGAATCGCCGCCAGTCGAACACGCGGTTCTGGGTGCTCCAGATTCGTAATCAAAACATCAATGGCGCTGGCGACCTTGTTTTCGCCAAGAATACGTACGGCCTGTATTTGAAGGTTGAGACGCTGTCCCTTTTTGCCGTTCGCGAAATTGATGATGTCGGCCGAATCCCCCGTTTCAGCGTCAATGCGGCCCAACGCCCAGATGCTCCACGTCTGTTGACTTTCGTTCTGCTTTCCGGAATCAATGGCCTTGATGAGGTGTTTGCGCACCTTTTTGCCGCGACGCACGATTTCGTTCTGGGCGTTGACGCGCCAGACTTCCATTTGATGGCCCATGTCATCCATCAGTTCACGCACGCTCCACGTCGTGATGTCCTTGGATCGTTTCTTTGGGTACCACGCCTGACGTGAAATCAATGGGTTTTCATGCCGAATTCGGAAGACCCGTCCTTGATACTTTGCGTTCTCTTCTTCTGTCCATTTTGATGCGGGCACATAGTCGGTGCCGTACACCGATCCCCAGCCGGCGATATAAACATCGCCCGCCGGACCGATTTTGACATCGGTAGGGCGGAAGAGCGATTTGCCCTTGGCGCCAGTGTACTTCAGGTCGCCTGTGGTGTTGCGCCCGGAATCCGCGAGCTTGATCATTTCGCCATCGGGCACTTGCAGCGCGCCGTCCCATTGCGGCTTATAGAATGACACTTTGTGGTTTGTCCAGTCAGCAATCAGGTAGGTGTTGCGATAGGCGGCAGGAAAATGCTCGGCCATATAAAACTCCACGCCGGTGCCGGAGCCGCTGGTGCCCTGGAACAGTTTCGATGCCGGAGCGACGGCAAGGCTTTCCCCCATCCAATCGAAGAGCCAGGGGTGGCGCATCGTGTAGTGCGCGTATTGCAGCGGCATGAAAATACGGTCACGCTGTGGACCGGGATCATTATCCGTGGCCAGCCAGTTGAAGGACGCGTCGAAGCAGGCGTCCCACGGGTTACGCATGCCGCGTGCCCACAGTTCCAGGTCGTATCCACCAGGGCGACACCGAAAAATGCCGCCTTCCTTTTCGGCTTTCTTCAATGAATGGAAACTCTTTTTGTACGCTTCTTTCGTATAGGTCTCCGTCAACGGATACACCGTGGCATCTTCGGATTCATTTCCCTGAAGTTGGCGAAAGGGCAGGGGGGCACTGTCTTTTACCCATGTATTACCAATCGTCATGTAGAGCCATCCGTCTGGGCCCCAGTTGAGACCATGTAATCCGTGGCGCAGATTATTTAACCCAGTATAGATGATCGTGTATTCGTCGGCCACATCGTCGCCGTCGGTATCGCGGACAACGGTCAGTTCTGGAGAATTAGCAACCCAGAGCTCGTCGCCACGCCAGGCTAGAGATTCGATGCAGTTAAAGCCTTCGGCAAATGTTTTAATGGTCTCCGCGACGCCGTCATCATCGGCGTCGATTAGAATTTTGATGTAATCCGTAGGGGAGTCTGTTTTAGGGTTGCGATATTGCGGCCCTGCACCGACGTACAGTCGCCCGTCTTTGTCAAAACACAATGAGGCGGGGTTGATGATGTGCGGCTCTTTGACAAAGAAGTTGGCCGTGAAACCATCGGGTGTTTCGGGCAACGCTTTCAAATCCAATTCGGCGTGTGCCGAGACGCACATGGCACAGGCCAGCAGACCAAGGCACATCCTGTTTACGTGATGAGGGGTCATTCGAAAGTCGCTTTCTGTTCGGCGGCATTGCCCCACGTTTCGTAGTGTCCGGGGATGCAAATGTCCTCGTGACTGCCTTCGTGGAAAAAGAAGCGATACGCAAAGGTTACGGTTTCGCCGTTCTTGATGTTTAGCGGTCCGTCACCTGCTTTGAAATGTTGTTTGGCGAATGGGTTGGCTGTGACAAGACCGTAGTCACGTGCGTGCCAGGTGGTGGGGTGGCGTGGGTTTTTTGGATGGTCGAAAATGGCGATGCCAACGGTTTTGTCACCAATCGGACCCCAGTAATTGACCCACTTCGCGGGTTTTCCCCAAATGGCTTTTCCGGTCACGCCGTCACTGTTGATGGCGGAGCCCCGCGCAACGTCGCCGACGAGTCGAAGTGCCGGATGCGTGCGAATGGCCATCGAGCCCTCTTTGGTGTCCTCAAATCGAATGTCCCCATCGGAGGCGTGGATCGAAATTTTGTAATCGATAAATCGGCCCCCTTCGGTCTGGCCGCAACGAATCTCGGTTGTGTCGGAGCAGATGCGCTTGCTGCCATTGACCCAACTGTTGCGGCTGACGATCAGCGCCTGGTCGCCATCCATCTCAGCGTTAACGATTTCGTCATTGCGAATGCGTTCGCCCGCTTTGCCATGCCAAAAATCATGGCCGCTGACGGGGTGATTGTAATGCAGCGATTGATGATGGGGATGATCATTGGCTTCTCCCACCACACCCGCTTTCATTGGATAGTGTCGCGTCATCGCGATGCCGTGTGGGCCGATGATGGGATAGAGTATGGGTTTGCTCGCGTTGCCATATCGATACTCCGTGAACACGTCGCCGTCGATAGAGACCACGACCTTCTTGTCCTCGGGGATGTTTCGTATAGAAAGGGCTTCCTTTGCAGAGGACGTGGTCACGCCAAGCGCAAAGCTCAAACATAGGCTCTCTATTATTCTCTTCATCCAGAAACTGTGGCGTGGTGTGTGGATGCCGACAAGGAGAATCGCATGCTGATGCCCGGCAGCAGTAGCGCCCGCCACGTTGACGTGTTGTGTGAGTTGAATTCACGCAAACAATCGGCGTGTTATGATGTAACCCGCGATCAATAGATATTACAGGGCAAACGCATCTAATTTCATGTTGTGGTGACCGGCTCTGAAGTAGGGCCTTTTCTCGAGCGAGGAGCTTGCGACGAGTGGGGAAATGGCCCCTTGTGCGTGGCCTGGGGCAAAACAGTTCGCCCTCGCAGGCTCGGGCAGAACAGGCCGTACTACCGGCACAATGCCACAAGAACAGTTTAGATGCGTTTGCCCTGATAGATATTATAAAGCCCCTATACATGCGTTCCGTGCAAATGGTATAATGTGCATCGTGCAAGTATAGAAAGGCTTTCTGATTCAATGACTTACGGTTTGCTGACCGATATGCCCAACGTTGCGAGGGTCGTTTTCATCGCAATGGCTGTGTTGTGGGCCCACGACGGCGTGGCGCAAACGCAGTTTATTACACCCACGGATGTGACGGGGGTTTCATGGTATGGGGCTCAAAATCATCCGACCAATTTGATCAATAGCTCCGGGCTCAGCACCAATTCGCCGGAAGGAACGCATGACAACGATTCGGTAGCAATTAACCAATGGCTGGCGGGAACCGGCGTACCCGGTGCTGGTATTGCTGTCGTTTCCAATCAAGTGTTGGTTTTCAATCTGGGGCAATCGTACGACCTGACGAAGACTTATGTTTGGCAACAGAACCAGGGCAATCCGGATAGTGGTGGCCTTTGGAAGTTACGCGCCGTATCAAATATGATCGTATCGGTTTCAGGCGAATCCAATCCATCCACTGCGACGTTCAAAAATTTAGGGGAGCGAACATTGGCGGTTGCGGGTGGCACAGACGAGGAGCCCGCACAAGTCAGGGACGTGTTTGCTCGAAGTGTTCGTTTGGTTAAATTTCATCTGCAGACCGTTCACAGTGGTTCCACCAGCGAATACGTCGGCCTTAGCGAGGTGCGGTTTGTAGGCGTCGAGGCGGGCGTCGATTGGGTGTACTGGTATGAGCAAGGCGTTTCCGCTGTCACCTCCAACTCCGCAGATGCCAATGCGACGCTAGGGACGAACGTGACGGCGTCCACGCTGGTCTGGGATACGTCAGACAAAGGAACAGGCAGTATCACCAATTGGGCTTTTTCGCGCAGTCTCGGGCCCTTGGGTGCTGGGCCCGTCTCCGCGACTATGACGAACCTCATCGCGGATGCAGCGTATTCGTGGCGGTACTACGGGGTGAGTGCAACGACGAGTGGTTGGTCCGGCGTATCGCAATTTT
>JBLHHU010000048.1:0-17563 GCA_047615735.1 Kiritimatiellia bacterium
GACAGGGTTTAGTGTGACTACTTTCCCGTTTCCGATTCTTCGCGGGCTGAAAGTAAACGACGCGGGTTCACTCGAAATGATATGGCCGGAACATCGGTTGACACGTTCTCAGGATTTGCCCGAAGCGGTTCACGACGCAGGACAGTTCTATTGGGTAAACGTCGAGAAATATCTAGATGCTCCCCGCTTATATTCGGCCGATGCCGTACCCATTATCCTGCCGCGGCACCTTGTTCAGGATATCGATACCTATGAAGATTGGACACGCGCAGAAATCATGTACAAAACACTTCAAGGACAAGCTGAATGAGTGATAAAGAAACGTACGCTACGGAGCAAGAGGCCTTTTGGGCCGGTAATTTCGGTACAGACTATATTGAGCGGAATCAGGGCAGCGAATTTCTGGCCTCCAATCTGTATTTCTTTTCTACAGCCTTGAAGCAGGCCGGCAAAATTGGCTCAGCTCTGGAGTTGGGTACCAATGTCGGCATGAATCTGCGCGCACTGCAGTTGTTATACCCCGGCATCGCGCTCAAAGGCGTAGAAATAAATCCAGACGCCGCCGCCGAGGCTTCCCGCTTGATTGGTGAAGGTAATTTGCACAATGGTTCGATTTTTGACTATGAGGTTTCTGAGACAGTAGACCTGACGTATACCAAGGGCGTCATGATCCATATTGATCCAGCGATGTTGCCTGTAGTGTACGCCAAGTTGTATGACGCCAGCCGGCGATTTATCCTCGTTGCAGAATACTATAGTCCAAACCCCGAAGAGATTCCCTGTCGGGGGCACGAGGGAAAACTGTTCAAACGGGATTTCGCCGGTGAAATGCTCGACACCTATCCGGATCTGGAGCTCGTGGATTATGGTTTTTCGTACTATCGAGATCCCGCGTTTTCCCAGGGCGACATCACGTGGTTCTTGTTGCGGAAAACGACTTAAAGCCGGAGTTCTGTGGTAGCGGAGGCTCGACAGCCTTCGTTCTGGTTTTGGCCCGGTGTTGATAGGTAGGCTGGCCCCATGTCCTCAAAAGAAAACACATTGATCATTCGCGCCGATGCAAGCGCCAGCATGGGTGTCGGCCATGTCATGCGCTGCATTGCACTGGGGCAAGCCTGGGTGGAATCCGGCGGCAAAGTGATTTTTCTAAGTACGTTGGTTTCAGATGTTCTCAAGCGCCGTATTATAGATGAAGGTTTTGGCCTCGTTGCGCTGGATGCCGCTTACCCCGGATCGGACACCGACCTAGCGGCCCTGTTGGCCCTTGGCGGCAATGCGGGTGCACGATGGGTCGTTGTTGACGGCTATCATTTTGATCTCACATATCAGAAGACCTTGCGGCAAGGCGGATTCAAATTGCTATGCATCGATGACTACAATCATCTACCAAAATATGAAGCCGACATCTTGCTGAACCAGAACATTGATGCAGAAGCGTTGGACTACGACTGCAATTCGGGTTGTCTCAATATGTTGGGCCTGAAAAGCGTGTTACTGCGTCGGGAGTTTCGGATGATGCGCGCACGCGAAGACGTTGCCGACCCCGTCAGGCATGTTTTGATTCTGCTGGGGGGCAGTGATCCCGGAAATGTCACGACCAAAGTGGTCGAAGCGCTTCGCGAGTTGGACTTCTCTCCCTGGGAGATCAAGATTCTCGTCGGCCCCGCGAACGCCCATTCGGACGAAATAGTTACGGCATGCGAACGTTTGCCGATTGAACTCTTATTCAACGTCACAGACATGCCTGAACTTCTGTGCCGGACGGATTTCGCCATCAGCGCCGGCGGATCGACCTGTTGGGAGCTGGCTGCCGCCGGTGTCCCTTTCGCCACCGTGACGGTTGCCGATAATCAGGAAGGAATCGTCGATGGATTGGAACGACGCTGTGGTGTGCCGAGTCTGGGTCGGCCGGATGCTGGCTTCAAGGGACGCGTCCTTGATTTGTTTAACGCTTTGGCGGCACAAACGGTTGATCTTGATGCCTGCCGTGCGCGGCTGTTGGCGGAGGTGAGCACTGGTGGGGCGGAACACGTGGTAAATGAGATGAGGCGAAGCCAATGAAAATTGATGTTTTAAGTTCGGATCGAAGTCATCCTGTGCGCCCCTATCTTGACAAGTGGGCTGAGGCGCATGGTCGCGCGCATGACGTGGCCATCCTAGAGGACTGGCACCAATGCGTTGGAGGCGATTTGCTCTTTCTGATTTCCTGCAGCGATTTGATTTCTGCCGAATTGCGGGCGAACTATGGACGAACCTTAGTTGTGCACGCGAGCGATCTGCCGGCTGGTCGCGGTTGGTCGCCGCTTGTTTGGCAGGTGCTGGAGGGGCGCGACGAAATTACCTTGTCTCTGTTTGAGGCAGTCAATGAGGTCGATGCGGGACCCATTATCAAAAAGGCGAGCTTCACCCTGAATGGTGATGAAATGAGTGACGAAATTAACCGCAAGCTTTTTGAGACAGAAATGGCTTTGATGGACTATGCTGTCGAGAATGTCGATGCATTGAAGGCGACCCCGCAGCCCACGGATAGCATCAGTCATTACCGGAAACGTACCAAGGCCGATAGTCGTCTCGATCCACAGAAGAGCATCGCGGAGCAGTTTAATCTGTTGAGGATATCCGACCCATTACGCTACCCTTGCTTTTTCGATTATCGCGGGGGTACGTACACGCTTCGCATGGAAAAAATGGACGAAGGGCCCAAGGATTGATGGACGCCTATATTATTGCCGAATTATCAGCGAATCATAACGGAAGCCTTGAGCGGGCCAAAGCAACGGTACGGGCGGTAGCGAAGACGGGTGCCGATGCTGTGAAGCTTCAAACCTACACCGCCGATACGCTGACCATTGATTGCGACAATGAACATTTCCTTATTAGCGGAGGGACGCTTTGGGACGGTCGTACCTTGTATGATCTCTACAGGGAAGCCTATACACCATGGGAATGGCATGCCGAACTTCAGGCGGTGGCGACAGAGCTTGGGTTGGATTTCTTTTCGACACCTTTCGATGCGACATCCGTGGATTTTTTGGAGGCGCTCAATGTGCCGCTCTACAAGGTGGCGTCATTTGAACTTGTGGACATTCCGCTGCTCCGCAAAATCGGAAGTACGGGAAAGCCCGTGATTATGTCGACGGGCATGGCTTCGATGGCGGAAATAGAGGAATCCGTGTCTGCGCTTCGGGATAGTGGGTGCCCAGATGTGACACTGCTAAAATGTACCAGCGCATATCCGGCCGCTCCGGAAAATGCTAACTTGCAAACCATTCCCGACATGGCCCGCGCGTTCGGCTGCAAGGTTGGCCTTTCTGATCATACCCTTGGTATTGCCGTGCCTGTCGCCGCAATCGCGTTGGGTGCATGCGCGATCGAAAAGCACTTTACCTTGAGCCGTGAAGACGGTGGGGTGGATTGCGGGTTTTCGCTCGAACCGCATGAGTTTCAAAGCATGGTCGAGGCCGTACGTTCGGCGCAGCGTGCGCTGGGGAAGGTCAGTTACGGTTGCTCGGCCGAGGAGGAAAAGAGCAAAGTGTTCAGGCGGTCGTTGTTTGCTGTTGAAGATATAAGAATTGGTGAAGCCTTTACCATGAAAAATGTCCGCTCAATTCGCCCTAGTGCCGGGTTGCCCCCGAAGTACCTTGGGGCGGTTGTCGGAAGAACGGCGACCTGTGACATACCGAGGGGAACTCCCTTGGCGGCTGGACATGTACTTGGTTTTTAGGCGCAGAGAGACCTCTGAACCGAAGGTCCGAAGTGTCACGTGTTTGCAAGCCAACGGAACTGTTCCGAAAAGAGAAAAACAATGCCCCGTGATCCCTTTTGCCAATAGTAAGACACCATCCCTAAAAAGCAGAGGGCGGTAATCTCGTGTTTTTGGACAACGAATGCTCTTCTATTCTTATATTTTTAAATCAACTATCCAAGGGACCAAAAAGGCTTTCGATTTCATTGAGTCCCACAATTTGAATAGCTAGCACGTGATTCCACACTGGACTATTGTCGACAATGTTGAGTTTAAAGATAATGCTTATTCGACGGCAGACCTCGGCATAAGCGAATAATGAAATCGATTTAAGATCGCTCCGCAGTTCCGGCAAGTGCTCAAAAATCACATTACAATAATCAGTTACGAGATTTCTTTTCTCATTTACTGTCAGACGATTGCCACTCGCGCAGACAACCTGCCTAAGGAGTTTGAAAGCGCTAAAGCCTAACATTGACTTCAGTGGCCCGAGCTTAAGGGAATCAAAATCCAGAAATGCCGCAACGTGATTCGCCTTCATAAGGATATTGTGAGGATGCAAGTCGATATGTTGCAAGCCTCTGGGGCTTTCGGAATATATTTGCTCGTGCCCCAGCACTGCATCCCAAATCGCAGATAGAAAGGGGGTAACTTCTGTGAGTAGCGTCTGATGCTCCGTCGAAAAGACGCTTTGTTCTGCATGTTTGTTTTCTAAAACAGCAAAAAAAACGGCCTTCGCTTCTGGGGAAAACGCAGGAACTTCTCTCGTTATTTGCAGTTCGGTAGGTGTCTCCTTTAAAACCGCATGCATGCGTCCCACTGCACTACCAACGGCCTGAACACATTCTTGGGCGCCGGAAAAATAGCTCCCCTGGACAAACCTTGCAAAACTGGCGCTGCGTTCTGGACTAATGTCGCAGACGTATTTCTTCGTGCTAGCCTTTACTGGTTTGGGACTTGGGACTTCTCGCTCGTGTAGCCAGTCAATCAATGCATATTGTCTTTCCAGCAGATCTCGCTGGTCACTCTCTGGGGTACCCGCGGCAAGCTGCTGAATCAGTTTTAACAGGTAAGTGCCTTTATCTGTTTCCACCAAAAAATTGTTGGAATTTATTTCAATTCCACCCGACTGACGAATGTCGATGACCTTGAGGTCTAGGTGGGCATAGTGTTTGCTGATGACGGACGTTAACTCGCCCTGTTGCGTGACATCACAATCTATATATTGGGGTTCCGACTGTGAAAAGATATCAGCTTGAAATGCAGCGTCTAGCATCTCAAAAAACGCCCTTAGTAAGGCCGCCATCCACCATTGTTGTTGTCCCCGTCAAGTAGCGTCCGCGCTCGGAGGCAAGGAATACCACCATATCAGCAAATTCTGCTGGGTCCGCAAATCGCCCTAGGGGAATACTGTTCTCGCTTGTTTTCAAAACTTCATCGTAGTCCTTGTTTTGGTTCTTAGCGCTGGTCTCAATCAAGCTGCGAAGCCTGTCGGTCAACACGCCGCCGGGGCACAATGTATTAATCGTCACGTTATTCTCGGCAAGCTCAACTGATATCGACTTTGAAAATGCGGAGACTCCGGCACGTGCCGTGGCAGAAAGAACCATAGGCCCGCTTGGTTCCTTTGCGAGCGTAGACGTTATATTGATAATGCGGCCCCATTTTTCTTTCATCATCAACGGCGCAACAGCGCGGGTAAATCGTATTACGCTCATCAGGCTAAGATCTAAAGCTTCGCTCCAAGCCGCATCATCCTGTTCCAAGAAGGGCCCCATCGGCGGTCCGCCTGCATTGTTCAATAGAATGTCGACTTTCTTCCATTTTTTCAGTGTTAGATCAACCGCTGCTTGCGCCAAGCTAGCATCGCTAACACTGCCAACTAAAATTTCAATATCGACGTCACTCTCAGCAGCAATGTTTGCTTTGGCGCGCAACAGTTTTTCTTCGCTACGAGAAACCAACAACAGATTGACACCCTGCATAGCTAAACCATTCGCCGAAGCGAATCCCATACCGGTACTAGCACCCGTAATTATTGCAACTCGGCCTTCAATTTCGCAATCAACTGACATAACGTTTTCTCGCTCTAAGGATTAGTAATGTGACCAACTTTTTTAGCACTGTCGGACGCGGCAATAAGAAAATCCACAACTTCTGGAAGCGCCGCCTTGGCCATCGGAATAACATGATGATGTATTTCTTCCAGATAGGCCGCCCTAACGTCAGCGTCGGGATTCAAGCAAAGCACAGGAATATTATCTAGCTTATCAAGAACTTTAACGACACTAGCCCCCTGGTAGGTGCTTCTGATTCCCTTGTAATAGTCTTCCTTGTACGCTTTGTCCCATTGCTGTCTACGTTCAACGGTGAGCGTTGCAACTGAATCAGCTACTGTGGGTCCAAACTTAGATCGCAAAGTGCTTGGACTTGTATCGCCGACCTCTAAGCAATTATGCAATAGAGCGATAATAATCGTATCGACATCCAGCGGAGTAACCATTTCAATCGCCATAGCTGCTACTCGAAGTGGGTGTGCGAGATAAGATTCTGTGTCTAAGCCCACATGGTCATATTGCAGGTTGATGGCAAAATCGTAGGCCATGCGGATACGTGCATGCTCTAAGCCCGAGGCATGGCGATCGAGAATTTGTAAAAATTGTTCCTTACTTCCTACGCCTTTTTTACTCAGGGAATCAAATCTTAGTTGTCGCTCTTCATCTATTGAGCCCAAGTACTTTGACATAAGAGAGGTATACCCGAAAGTTTTGGATAGAAAAAAAGAGCGTGGCCTGCTTGTTGAACAGGGATTAGATCCGACACGAACCGGAGAATGGATACGCTCTATACGCAAAGATACGATTGAAACGGAACGAACGCAACACGAGAATGGGTCAAAGCCGGCGTTTTTTTGCAACCTACCTGGAAAACAGGGAGATTTTCGACGCTTGGCGAAATTCGGGATCTTGTGTTACTGGTAGGGTGTACGGGTTCGCCAATCCGGGGATTTCGTATATTTATAGTTGCATGAATTGATAGGCAAGAACCAAGGAGGATGCTCATGGGTGCGACATTAGGCGTTGAAAAGAGCGCGTTCGATTCGGACGGGTATGTTCTCGCAAAAAGCGTTTTCAGTGAGGCTGAGATCACGGACTTTCGACGACTCGTTTATCAGCAGTACGAGAATGACAAATCAAACAATCTCACGTTCGAAATGCCAAATATTCGGTCAAATGCAAAATATGCGAGAGGTGATCTGTTAAGCAAGAATCTGCTCTATCCCATTCTTCTCGATGACCGCATTCTTACCATTGCAAGAACGATACTCGGGCATGAACATTTAATTTATTTTGGGGACAGTTCCTATCAAATAGGGACGGGGTCAAGAGGCTTCCATCGTGATAACGTTGACAGAAAAGACCTTGAAGCACCGGATTGGCAGGGAACCTATACGCTGATTCGAATTGGGCTATATCTCCAGAGCCACAACAAAATCAGCGGGGGCTTGAAGGTCAAGCCGGGAACGCACAAGCATGCCACCGGGTCGACACGTTTCCTGGATAGCGAGGTCGGGGATGTAGCGGCTTGGAGTCTGAAAATCCTACATAGCGGCAATGCCGTTCGCTTGAAAATGTTTAAGTCGATGTCTGTGGATAACCCCGGCATTGAAGCGCTTGTGCCTCCGTTTATGAAAATGGATCAAGATGAGGAACGTATTTCGATGTTCATGACATTCGCGCTACGTTCGCCCCATCTTGATCGGTACATAGATGACTATTTCATGAAGCGGGATGAAACGTTAGCGCATGCGAAGGCATCTGTGTATGACCACGAGGGTCTTCTTCTGGCGAAATCGAAAAATGTTGAGATCCTTGATCCCGTTGGTTGTGCACTCCAGTAAGGGGCATAAACAATCTGTTCTTTGGTAGCACGTCGATTGCGTACGAACGCACCCCGGGGTACTTTTAAATTCCTAGCGCGTATGTGCCAAGAGCGGTAGGTGTGGATCACCATCTGGGAGATGGACGGATGTGGTCGGCTCTGTTGGCTACTCAGATTCTGGGTAAATCAATTTCTCGTGCTGCTTAATTTCGTCCGCTGTAAATCGGTGCTTGATGCACTTCGCAGGTGATCCTGTAACGATTTGGTAGGGCGGCACGTCTTTGGTCACGACGCTGCCCGCGGCGATTATAGCGCCATCCCCGATGGTTACGCCGGACAGGATGATTGTTCCGTATCCGATCCACGTGTCACGCCCAATGTCAACGGAGGTCTCTTGCTTGGGAAGGTCGTTTCTGCTGCCCACCCATTTCGCGTAGCGAATGGGGGCGCCGACCTCGCGATAGTCGTGATCCAGTTTGCCGACGATGCCGACGTTGTTGGCAATCATGGTGTAGCGTCCAATGCGGCCGTTAACTTGAATGGTGCAGTGATTGCCAATGTAAACGTCATCCTCTACGATAAGCTCGTCGGGAGCCCAAAGTGCCGACCAGAGCCCCACGTGGACGCGCTTCCCGAGTGTCACGCCGGATTGAACGGAATAAAGTCTGTGGACGTATTGAATGAGTGTCGTAATGAATCCGATTTTCATGGCAAGGCCTCGGTTTGTCCGATCGTTGACAAATCCCTTCGCTCAAAAGCGTCGACATATGAATCGGGCGTGGCGTTGTAAATAGTCACGCCGCGCGAATCCGCATATTCTCTAAGTAACCAATATGAACGAAATGTGCGACGAAACGCTTCAAAAATTTCGTGAACCTTGAATGTCTCTGAGCGCGTTGCGGTTGGTTTGGAGAATGGTATGCTTTCCGTGCTGCCTGAAAAGTATTGGTGCTTAACGTAAAGTACGTTGTCATCACCGACATGCATGTTTTCGGTCCAAGAATGTTCTGCGCCGATAAGATAGATGTTTTTGTAGCCCATATTTATCGCTTCGAAAAGCGCGACAACTAAAACATTCTGAGGCGGGGGCATCAAGAGGCCGGTTCTGTAAATGTAGTTACGTATCCAGGGTATAGTGAATCCTGGGAAAATGTTGCACATGTGCAGGTGTAGGTTGGGTGCAGGAAAGTGGTTTTCCAGAATCGTCTGGCCAGGAAGGCAGGGGAAGAAGAGGTGCATCTCCCAGGTGGCCATCTGATTGAGTGACGTGAAGAGTTTGTCTCTGACATCGCGTTCGTCGTCAGTGAGTGATTCTCGGGAGAGATTCGGGTCGATCATGAAATAGTATGTGGGTTTTACCTCGACAAACTCGGGTGACGCGGCAAATCGATTGACGCAAACCAGGGGGTAGTCCTGAAGGATGGCCTTGTGGGTGGTGAGGCAAGCCTTCAGCGAAGGACCGTTGCCGGCGACGATGCACGTGTCACCAGAGGCCCTGGGTATCTTTCTGTACTTGAGGAATCGCAAGCAGGCTTTGAAGGTTAATGCTAGGTATTGACGGGTCATTGAGTAATCATTGTTTCGGGCGAACGTTCATCGTCCTGCCGGTCTCGATTGTTCTCTGGAGTTATGCCGATTTCAATTCAGCTGAATCGGCACTGTCGGTAGGAGTGCTGTTCTTGGGTTTTCGCCGCAAAATCGATACGAGTGCCCATAGCGTAAGAATGACGCCGGCGAGCTGTGCGTACAAGAGAGCAGATGCCCAGTGGTAGTTCAGTACCACGGTGTGTTTACCCGCGCTCACCGACATGGCCTGACTGATCATGTCGGCGCGCCAAAGGGGGACCTTTTCGCCGTCGATGACGGCGCTCCAGCGCGGATCGTAACGCTCTGCAAAGCGCAAGACACAGTCGCGTTCGGCTACAACGGCCAGTTCAGCACGTCCGGGGCGGTATTTGACGACCTCTACGGTCCCCGCGATGCCGGGCTGTGTCGGTAGAGCCGATGCGTCTTCGCCCGCAACGGAAACGGAAGTCTGCGTAAAGGGTGCGCCGGGCTCGAGCAGCGCGCTTGCATGCTCTTGCAAATTTGTCGTCGCTACGGCCTTTCCGACAAGAAGGAAACGTGTCCCTGGGGTTTGCGATTTGTACAAAGCGTGCTGTCCGTTTTCGTTACCGGAAATGGAAATGCCACCTTTGTTGTTTCCTGAAACGTCGAAACGGTAAACCGGTGCGTAGTGCTGTTGCGCCAATTGAGGGGCAAACTGCATGGGGCCGACAAGTAGGCCAACGGCCGAGTTTCGCCAAAGCGCGATCGGCGAACTTCCAAGCGCCTTGAAGTAGGCTTCGTAGTCGCCGGCCAATCGTGGCGATGAAGCGGCGTTGAATGTCTCGATCTTGTGGAAGGGGAACATGTACGTCGAGAATATGCCGTAGACGCCCTGTTTGGTCGGAAGCGCGATGCGCTGGTGGTCGGCATGCTCCTTGATGGCTCGTATCAGGCCGTTTTCCGCGACATAGCTCTTGGGCATGGCTTTGATGTAATGGCGTGACAGCTGAATGGCGTCGACCGCCAACACGATGGCCAGGAATGCAGCCGCAGCAGATCGGCTCCGTGTGCCGAACTTGCCTTGTGGGGCAAAGCGTTGTGCAAGGATGGGGATGAGGAGCAGGAGTGCCATGAGGGCGGCGTGCCACATGGCACTGGCGCGATTTTGTGCCATCACCTCTGCGGAGGGTTTGGGCCATCCTGTCTCGACAAATTCGGCGACACGTTGAGGGAGGTTGAGCGTCATGCCCAACGCAGAGAGGGCGATGATGGCACCGGTGCCAGCTGTGATCCACATGGCACGGTTGATGAATTTCTTGTTCGACGCGTCGTTGGCAAACTGGAGCAACGCGCTGATGCCGTATGCTGAAAGCACGCCAACGGCCAATTGGAAAATCTGGATGAACTTGTTTGGGTTGCGAATGTTGCTGACGACAGGCAGCGTTGTGAACAGTTTATAGAGCGGGAAAAACTTTCCAAAGGCGAGTAGCAAAGACAGTAGTGCGATGCCGCCCCATATCCAGGTGGCAACCCGACGTTCCTTGTCACGGCCAACAAAGACAAACGCGAAGCATCCCAGTATAAAGGGGATGACGCCAATGTACGTACTTTCGAGTTTGAAATTGGCGAATCCCTGCTGCGTATCTTTCCATTCGGGCGATTGGCCCATGATGCCCCAGTAGGGACCTTCGCTATCGCCGCTGCGCCAGCCTGTGTAGCCGGGTGCAATAAAGTCAATCGACTCCCCAGGGGGGCAGCTCCACTGGGTTATATAGTTCCATTTGGCCTCTGGCGTCTCGTTGCTGACGACGGATACGTCTTTGACGGCGAGGTTATATCCACTCAAGAGTGGTTGGCCCGCGAAGAGCAGCGCCACCACGGCAACCGTCGAAAGGGGTAGGAGCCACGACGCCCAGCGCTTTCCGTGCACGGCTGCGAAACGCACGAGAATATAGGGGGCCGCAAAAATGGCATAAAATGCGGCCACGTCTTGCTGCTGGCAAAACATTAGCCCTGCACTTGCGCCGATCAGAATTGCCAATGCTGATTTTTTCGATTTCGCGTATTGGTCCGCCAGCAACAGCGTCAGCAGAAAAAACAGTAAGGCGTACGGTTTGTGATTGTGGCCGGCATAAAGCAGGGTGAAATTGCTGCCCACCCAAAAGGCTGCCAGCGCACCGACTAAAGACGGCCAGAATCCGCAGTGAGCATACAGGTAAGCCAGCAGGACGATCGACGAGAGCAGGCAGGCAATGAGATAGACCGTATTGTTGTAGACAAAAGCGTCAGGGATGAAGGCGTTCAGCAAAAGAGCGACCTGGTTGCCCTGACTACCGGGTGATCCTAATAGCGTTGCGCTAGACCAGGCGCGCCGCGTCAGATCGAAGACATCAAGGAAGGACTTGTCGGCCCCGGTAATGGCCGCATCCGTCGTGAGCAGGACGCGCTCACCCCATAGCATATCGCCGAACATGGCAAATGCTATAACGGTAAAAAACGCGAAACAAGCGATCCATTTATAGTGCGTACGAATCAAGGGAGATCCTTGTCTGGGTATTGTCTTGACGGCTCCAGAGAGTAGGTGCAACGTGCCTGCCAATGCAACTTAAAAGCCAATGTCTGTCGAGGGTGGCGATGACGCGGCCTTACGTTTTTCGTTTTCGCGTTGCTCTGCGAAGCCTGCCTTTGTTGCTGGCTTTTCTGCTCGTTTCCTGTGCCCGACAGGAGGTCGTGCCATGGGAGGCCCTTGTCTCAGAATTGGGGTCGAAACCATCTGTCGCCGATCTGACTTCGCCGCACACCACGATTGCCACCTCGCATGACCGTTCTGGTGGTAATGACGATTACAGCAATGGTTTCCACGTCGAAGAGGATGGCTGGCTTACGCTGACGACCCTCAAGGGGCCCGGCGTGATGACGCGGTTCTGGTTCACAGGCATTAAGGGGACTTCGCGCATTCGCTTCCTGTTTGATGGCGAGTCCGAGCCGCGTTTTGAGGCGACAGCATCGGCGTTGTACGCGGGCTTGCCGCCTTTCAAAGTGCCATTGTGTAGGATGGACCAATATTGTTTCACCAGCTACCTGCCAATTCCGTATAAGAGGGGATTGCGCGTGCAGGTTTCCGACGATGAATACAGCAAAGGAAAGGGGAAGCTGTATTTTCAAATCAACGCAATGCCCTTTGCGCGACGTTCAGTGGAAAGTGCCGTGTTTCCTGTTCCTGCCGCTGTTAACGCTGCGATTGGGGACGTTGAGCGGCGCTGGTCGACAACGGATGATGCGGCGACAGGTGTGGCTGCCGTGCAGACCATTGCCTCGGGTGAGCGTGTCGTGGTCGGCGATCTTCAGGGAGGCGGGGTGATCCGTCGGTTTCGGTTAGAGGTCAACGATTGGGGCAATCTTAATTTCGAAAACCGTTGTCGCTTGCTGAGCGACCTCTGGATTGAGGCCTATTGGGATGGTGCTGAACAGCCCTCGATCCGTGCGCCACTGGGTGCGTTCTGCGGCGTGATGTGGCAGCCGCTAAGTTATCACTCCATGTTCCTTGGCGCGGACAAGGGGGCATTCTTCAACCGCTTCCCTATGCCGTTCCGCAGCAACGCACGTTTTGAGGTTTTTAATGCGAGCAAAGAAGCGGTCGCGCTGAGCGTGGACCTTCAGCACGCAGCCGATGTTGTCCCAAAGGAATCGGCGTACTTTCATTGTGGGTGGTCGCGTTCAGGGGCTGGCAATGTCGGTCGCGCCCATCAGGTGCTCGATGTTTCGGGTCGCGGGCGTCTTGCGGGTTGCCTGCTGGGTGTCGCATCCTCTGACAAAAGCTTTTGGGTGTTGGAATCGGATGAAACGATACATCGTGATGGGCAGAAGGGCGTCTATTGGCAAGGCACAGGCCTTGAGGATTATTTCAATGGGGGGTGGTATTATCGAACCGTCTTTGCCGATCCGCTATATGGCCTCACGCAGAAGCGTCCTTACCGCACCATTCAGTATCGCTTCCATTTAAGCGACGCCGTGTCCTTTGAAAAGGTGCTCAGCATGTCCTTTGAGCGTGGCCCCGGAAATCAGAGCAAGGCCGATTTTGACAGCGCCGTGTTCTATTATATGGAGCAGCCGCAAGCGGCGTTCGGTGAGGCCGCCGGCGTGTCGAGTACAGCACCTGCCGATGCCTTCGCTGCGCATACGCTCACAACACGGCTCTGGGATTATGAGCGCATGGGTGACCTGGACAATGCGCGTGCCTTATTGCGGTACGCACTGGAGAACTTTGGTTACGATAATGCCTGGCGCGAGATCCTTGCGTTACGTGCTTTGGATTATGACGCGTCCATTGATGGATACGCCACCGTGCGAGAAAAGATTGAAGCCGTCGCTACAGGCACGTCGTCTGCGGCTCAGTCGGCACAGCAACTCAAATCGCTCTATGAAGGCAAGGCTGTGCTCTTGGGCCTTTATGCAAGCCAACCCACGGAACTTTGGTTGGATGGGAAACGCGTGGCGCAGGCAGTGAGGCCGGAGTTGCCCGTCGTTGTCGCGGTGCCGATGCTTGAGGGCAAGCATGCGCTTAGCGCGCGGACCGGCGTTGCACGATGGCCGCACTGGGTTCAGGTCTCCTATCGATCCGTCAACGGCAGCGGTGGTGTCGACCAGACATGGCGAAAGGCTGTTAATCCGCAAGGGCCCTGGGCAGAGGTGTCATTCGATGATTCCGCCTGGGAGGCCGCGATGGGTTTGGCCAAGGGCCCACCTGAAATGGAGGCCGTGCCGTACGCCGCGCCCGGCCCGTTCGCACAACTTCAGTCCGCCGCCAATGGTGCCGTGCCCTCTGTAAAAGGTGCAGCAGAAAAACTGCCTTTCGTGCTGCGAAAAGTCGTCGACTTCAGCGTGACCCCTCGCTGATCATAGGTTTCCGTGACCATTGACACCTTGGGAGTCGCGGTGACCACACGAGCAAGCGTTGGTCGAATGTGTCCGGAAAAAGCCGGAATCACCCAAGATCCCGGGTGCAATTGCCACAGAATAATTGACAGTTCCGCGGGGGGGTATAGTGAAAATGGTCGTAGGGGCCTTTGAATTAACTCCGAAACATGGGGGGCGACATGAACAGCCTTAAGTACTTGCGAGTCGGTGTCGTTTTCTTTTTTCTGGGTGGATTGCTTGCAACGCAAGCTGAGGACGGCCTGTTGTTGCACTATACCTTCGATTCAAATGAAGGTTCGATTGTCACTGACCAGACCACCAATGGGTGGGATGCGACGGTTTCATCCACGCTTTGGATTTCCAATGGCGTCCATGGTGGTGGCGTCGAATTCGATTCGTCAGCGACGTCTCATTTGTATTTGAACAGCGCGGAAGTTCTGAACGACCGAGAGGCGTTTACCATAAGCACGTGGTTTCGTGCAAATGATCCAAGCGTGAATCAAACGATCATGATGGTGGGGGGGGCGATGTCCAAATGAACGAACACCGGATCTTGGGGTTGGCACCGTCATTAGGCTCGTGGATGGGGGTCATTTTGATGCGCGGGTTGTGGGCGGCACAGGCACTGGCAGCGACCCTGCGAATGCGACTCGGGCCAGCAACAGCGTTGTGGATACAGTGTGGCATCATTTCGGTGTAACTTTCGATAAAGGTGACATAACGATCTATCTTGATGGGGTGCGCGATCCCGCCATGACTGTTTACTACGATTCGCTCCCGCGCCCCGTAGTGTCGTCCACACTTTTTACAAATTCGAGTGTGTCCCTAGACAAGTTCCGCATTGGGACAGCGTACAATTACTGTGGTGCAGATGGTTTTGTGGAGTAATTTGACGGCGCCATGGATGATATCCGTATTTACGACTACGCGCTATCTTCCAATGAAGTCTCCGAGCTGTTTGCGCTCCAGGCTGCCCCTCCGCCGACTGACGGCGATCTCGTGCTGCATTACACGTTTGATTCAGACGAAGGTGTCATTGTCAGTGACCAGACCACCAATGGGTGGGATGCGACGGTTTCATCTACGCTTTGGATTTCCAACGGCGTGCACGGCGGCGGTCTTGAATTCGATTCAGCAGCGACGTCGCATTTGTACTTGGACAGCGCAGAAATTCTGAATGACCGCGAAGCGTTTACCATCAGCACGTGGTTTCGCGCCAATGATCCAAGCGTGAATCAAACGATCATGATGGTGGGGGGACGGTGCCCGAATGAACGAACACCGGATCTTGGGGTTGGCACGGTCATTAGGCTCGTGGATGGGGGTCATTTTGATGCGCGGGTTGTGGGCGGCACAGGCACTGGCAGCGACCCTGCGAATGCGACTCGGGCCAGCAACAGCGTTGTGGATACAGGGTGGCATCACTTCGGTGTGACCTTTAATGCCGGTGACATAACGATCTATCTTGATGGGGTGCGCGATCCCGCAATGACTGTATACTTCGATGCGCTCCCACGCCCCGTAGTATCGCCTACACTTTTTACAAATTCGAGCGTGTCCCTGGACAAGTTCCGCATTGGGACAGCGTACAATTACTGTGGCGCAGATGGTTACGTGGAGCAATTCGATGGAGCCATGGATGATGTGCGGATCTACGACGGTGCTCTGAGTGACCAAGAAGTGGAAGCGTTGTTTGATGAGACGCGACCATCTCCTCCGCCACCTCCTCCGCCCACGCCAAATGACCTATTGCTGCACTACGCCTTTAACGCCGACAATGGCGCTCAGGTTGTTGACGAAAGTGAATACAATCGTACGGGTACCGCAATCGGAGGTACTTGGGTTGAAGAGGGTGTCTCTGGTGGTGCCTATTCTTTCAATGGCGTCAGTGATTATATTTATGCTGGTCAGGTGATCTCCAATCTGACGAGCTATACGGTTTCTGCTTGGGTGAAAATGGATCGCTTCACCCACGAAAGATACATGGGCATACTGGGTCAGCAGGAATTCGTGTATCCCGCACCCAATCTCCCCTACTACACCCTTTATGTGAGCCCAATTCAAGGGTTTGGTACACTAGCAACGTGGGCGAACGGTGATGGATTCGATTCACGTGCAACGCATCCGCTGCCGCTTCATACCTGGCGCTGGGTGGTTCAAACCTATGATGGGACCAACGTGTTGCAGTACGATGATGGCGTCCTTGTTAACACCGTCAGTGCAAATGATAAAACCCTGCATAGCGATAGCGCGTTGTTGATTGGAAAAGTGGGTGGCTACCCTGGGTACTTGTCAGCGAATTATTTCGCTGGTGAAATGGACGATATTAAGATTTATTCGCGCGCTATGAACGCGCAGGAAATCGCAGACGGGTTCATGCATGGTAGACGTTCGATGGCGTCGCCTGTCGCAATAACCTTCGACGCAGGTGTTAATCCTGACTTCCGCACACTGTCGATGCGGTGGCCGGGCCGTGGCGTCGGTTATGCATACGCTCTGGAGGAGACGTCGAACTTGACGAGTACGGTTTGGGAACTTGTTGCACCGACAAACCAGTGGCCTGTGTTCGGTAATTCATGGACGGGATCGATTACCAACGTCCAAGGTGTATCGGAGTGCTACTTCCGTGTACGCAGTTGGCCTACAGCTGCGCCCTGATTCTCCGGATGTCTCGTCGGTGGTAGCCCGCTGGCCATCTGTGAATTTACTTGTTCACAGAATAGGTCTGTTTGCCTTGTAGCAATCCACTCAATGTTCCTGCTGCATCGACGAGGAAAAGCAGCGGGTGGAAGACGAGCAGTATCGCTGTCTTGGGCGAGCGGATGCGCCAGGCTTCCATGTTGCTAAGGTTGCTTCCGATGAAAAGCACACTTCCTACGCTGAGGGGGTAAAACGGTAGCAGGGCCAGCAGGGGATAGAGGTACTTGGCTAGGTGATGTGTCCAGCTGCCGGAGTAGGGTACTTGCTTTATCGCGGGTCCCCAGCGGCGGAAGAGCGCTCCGAATGATTGTGCCAGTTGGTAGTGTTTTTTGACGACGGCCTGCCAACTCGCGCTGCCGGACTGAAAGTGGACATGGATGATCTCGGCATCTGTGACACACACCTGACCTTTTTCGCTGAGGCGCATGTGCAGGTCCATATCTTCACCGGCAAAGCGGAAGGTTTCTGTGTCGTATCCGCCGATATTATCAAAAACGCTTTTTCGAATGAGGTCGAACTTTCCGCTGATGCCCTGCCGCACGCGACCGACCCAGCGCGCCATTAGAACTTTACCCCAGAAATCGTATTGATCGAAGTTCTCTCGGGGTAAGGTCACCAGTCCAACGGCCGCCACGTTGTCGGGGGACTGTGTCAGTGCGTCATACAGTGTTTTTAGAGCATTTGGATCTTCGGGGATGCAATCCTGCTGCATGTTCAAGATGTAGTCTCCGATCGTGTGTTTGGCGCCGAAATTGTAATCCCAACTCAGCG
>JBLHHU010000049.1:0-17355 GCA_047615735.1 Kiritimatiellia bacterium
GAGCGTAGCGGGTGTGGGTTTTCTTTATCAAAGGCTTGAAATTCTGCAATGCAGCTTGGGCACATGGCGTCAGAAACATTAGAAAATACGCTTCTTTCGTAGCCAATATTTGTCCCTATGGGATGCTCGTGTTCTGTTTCTATCCGTGGAATCAGTGTAATCCGTGGTCTTCTTCGTTTCGCAAAATGTTGATGAATAGATCAGGCTAGTGCGTTAATTTTGGATTTGCGACGCGTTCTGACGAGTAGCGAGGGCAGCACGCCCAGCACGGCTAGCAGCGTAAGCAGAAACGCGAGTGCAGACAGGAGCCCAAAGTGGACGGCTGGTGGAAACGAGGTCGTTCCGAAAAGGGCGAAAACGCCGATCAGTAAGATGCTCGTAAAAATGATGGGGGTCCCTTTAACGTGCATCGCATCTTGAAGCGCCTGTTCATCGCCAACCGTTTCACGCCGACCTTTCCAAAAGGTCACAAAATGAACGACATCGTCGACGGCAATCCCGGCCACGATGGCACAGAGCATAAACGTCACCGAATTGAGTGGTATCCCAAGAAACCCTGCCACGCCGAGTGTCACCAACAAGGGCATTACCACGACGCTCAACGCGATGCATGTCAGTCGTACTGAGCGCCACAAAACCAGTAACACGAGCGCGATGACGGCGACGGTCGCGGCAAATGTTCTTGCCTGGGCCGTTAACATGCGTCGGTCTGCCGTCAAGAGACTGTGCAAGCCTTCGTCGACGACCAATTTAACATTTGACGGGAGTTGCGCTTCCGCAAAGGTCTGCATGTCCTCGACAAGCGAAAGGTAGGCTGCCGATGGCATGGCTTTGGTTCGGATGTACACGTAGCCCATGCGCCGGTCTGTACTGTAAAGGGCGTCCGTGAACGGGAACTCCTGCGTTTGCAGCAAAGTGTCAAAGAGCCCCATCATAAATGGGTTTGGCAGTACAAAGGAGTCCGCTTTCCAGCCCTGCCAGACTTCGTTAATCATCGCCATGATGGATGCGTACGAATAGGTTCCGCTTACCATAGGGAATGATTCTGCATGGGTCTGAATACGCATCATGGATTGAAGCAAGGCCGGATTGGTAATGCCTTCGGCCTTTCCGCTGTCGAGACTGAGTCGTAAAAAGGTTTTTCCGCCGTAGAGCGATTCAAAATCCTCGGCCATGCGGCGCGTGTAGCTATCCGGCGGCAGCATGTTGAGTAATTGGATGTCGGTTGTAATTCGCGCGATGCCGGTCAGCGCGAATGCAAGCAAGACGATGGCGCAAATTCCAAGACGCATAGACGCTATAGGCGAGACCGGTTTGCGAATGCGCTCGCGTTTCGCTGGCGCCTTCGCGGGACCACGTTTCCAATGAAAGACGCGGAGCAACGAGATTCCGGGTCCAAAGGTGAAAAGCAATCCGGCCAGAACGGATGCACTACCCAGAACGCCCATGTTTGTGGATTGGGCATAGCCAGAGACGGCCAAGGCCAGCAAGCCTGCCATGGTCGTCAATGTCGCGAACAGGCAGGACTTCCATATGTAACGTACGCTGTTTGCACAGGCATGGGGTACATCGTCGCCGGCTTGTCGTTGAAGTCGAAATGTTCTGCAGAGATGTGCAAGCAACATGAGTTGGATACCTACCAGCAAGGGAAAGAAGGCGATTGAAACGAAACTCAGTTGTGCGCCCGCTGCTGATAGAAACGTATTCAGTAGTAATAGGTAACCTGCCAGCATCGTGACGACGTAAGCGATCATCGGTAGTGTGCGGAAGTAAATCACGCAACCGAGGATCAGGAACACACCACCCGCGTAACCGAAAGCGCGCACATCGTGTTTAAGAATAGCTTCAATATCGTTCTGAACCTGAGCGGCCGACAATGTTCGGAAGGAGCGCGAATCCCTTGTATATGGTGCCAAAAGCGTTTCAATGGACTCGCTGTAGGCCTCCCTGTTTTTTGCTTCGGCAAAATGATGGGATGTGTATGTCACAACGATCATGCCCTGCCGCCCATCCTCGGATACGAGCAGGTTCCGAACGAGCGGGTGCGTCGTTGAAAATTCGCGAACCTCCGCCAGGCTTGTTTGGGTCAATTCGTCGGGCAGGTAATTGCGATACTTCAGCCGCATACCATCACGATAAGGAATCGAGGAGTGGGTAAAGCTCTTTACGTCAATGACGCCAGGTTCCTGTGCAAAGGTTTCGCAGATGTCGTGCATGGTCCGTAGGTTCGGCACCGTGAACACATCCTCGCACTCCATGCTAATCAACAGAATACTGGCACGCTCGAGGGCGGCCTCCACCATTTTGAAGGTGGTTAGCAGCCCAACGTCGCTTTCCAGCATGGACTCAGGGTCGCTTTGTACATGCAATTTGGCCTGCTGAAGACCCGCAACAGCGCAGATCAACAGAAAAAGGGCCGTTACCTGAGGTGCAAATCGAATAAACGGGTTTTGGATTTTAGGCAAATGCATCGCTTGGTGCGGTCCCTCGTGTTGGGAAAAAAGCTTCAATGGCGTAGCAAATCATGTTTGTCACATCAAGTCCATGACAGGCTTTGGCAGGGCAAACGTCGCGTGTGAATTTGGTCGGCAGTGCTGAGTTGAAATACGTCGGAATTGTCTGATTTTAGGGGATATTCGCAAGATATATTGGTGTTCTACTGCCTCCTCGCTCCAGGGTTACTTTTTTTTCGTTAAGGATGTAGAAATATTTTGCCAAAGCGCGTAGTGGGTCTATAGTGAGATTAGATTTTGCTGTGCGACCGTCTTCATCAAGCTTCATCTCGCTTTCCCCCCAAAGTGAGAGGACAGAGGGCGAGTCGCACAGCTCTTTTTTTGTCTACATCCGTCGGGGTGGATTCCATCGCTCATATCTTCATCGCGTGAATTGTCTTTCGTGAAATCAGTTATTAAAAATCACTTTGATGGCGACGGGGGCATACGGATGCTTCTTGTGATCGCTGTTCCGATGATTGTTTCCAGCGCGGCCGAAACGATCATGATGTTTGTCGATCGGTTGTTCCTGTCTCGCCTTAGCCCTATCCATCTGGCCGCGGGTTTGAGTGGTGGCCTGACAGCCTTCATGATGTCGACGTTCTTTCAGGGAACGATCGGTTACGTGAATGCGCTTGTGGCTCAGCGATTTGGTGCGAAGCAGCCGCACGCCTGTGGGCGTGCGGCCGCACAGGGCTTAATTTTGGCTGTTCTGAGCTATCCACTGGTGTTGATACTCGTTCCATTGATTTCGCTAATGCTCCGATCTGTTGGGCATGATCCCGTTCAGGTGGGACTTGAGCTGGATTACTTTCGAATCATCGCTTTTGGTAGCATTTTTGGATTGTTGCGAACCGCATTGGCGGGTTTCTTCTGTGGCATTGGTCGGACAAAGATGGTCATGGTTGCCAATCTGGTCGCACTAATCATCAATGTGCCGGCGAATGCCATTCTGATTTTCGGCAAGTTTGGGTGCCCTGCGCTTGGTATCAAAGGCGCCGCCTATGGTACAATTATTGGCTCTGCTGTGGCGCTCGTCATCCTCCTTTTTGCCTATTGGGCCCCTGCCATGCGTGACGCATTCGGTACAGCCACGAAAGCGGGCCTGGACAAACCGTTGATGAAATTGCTGCTCAAATTCGGCATTCCATCGGGTGTTGAATTCTTTCTCAATGTCGCCGCATTCAACGTTTTCGTTACCGTGTTTCAGAGCTACGGTACGACGGCCGCTGCGGCCATTTCGATTACCCTGAATTGGGATCTTTTGGCCTTGTTGCCGCTGATGGGCATGGGGCAGGCCGTGACGAGTCTGACCGGTCGTTACATTGGTGCCGGCCAACCCGACACGGTACGCCGCGCAACATTCTCGGGTATAAAGAGCTGTTTTCTCTACGGCGTCTTTATGAGTGCCCTATTCGTTTTTGCGCCGGGCATGTTGGTGGATGTGTTTGCGCAAGGGGAGGCGTACGCTAGCGTTCGGCCCATGGCGATCATGATGTTGAAACTGGCGGCAATTTACACCATGGCGGACGGGCTATTGGTGGTTTTTGATGGTGCCTTGCGAGGGGTCGGCGATACGCGATGGATCATGCGCGTTTCTGCCGGCCTTCACTGGCTAATGGCGCTCGCAAGCATCATTCTGATTCGGGTGCTGCATGTCTCGCCGGTCATGGCCTGGGTCGCGCTGATCGTGTTCGTCTTGATCATCACCGTTGTCTTGGGGAAACGTTTCCTCGGTGAGGCATGGCGGACGTTGGACGTGCTTGCACCCGCGTCTACCCCAATCAACGTAATCGAAGGCGCGGCGTCCGGTGTTCCGCCGGATATCAAATAAGTTAGAACGAATCGGACATGTCGACGGAACCTTCAGTGGTCACCGTTTGCTTTACGAATGTGGAGTCTGCCACTAGCTTCTGCAGATGCTTTTCGTAGAGCTCGGCATCCAACGGTAGTGTCACTGTCGTGTCGTGCAGAGCAGAGTACAGCATGGCGTTGGCTAGCTCGACCATGTGGATACCTTCTTCGCCCGGGGCAATCAAGCTAGCGTTTCCGTGTATGGCCTCGACGAAATTCTTCAGAATACCGAGATGCTGTTCGCCGGGCTCGTCCAGCGTGATTTCCACGGCTTCGTTTTTTGGACGACCAAAAGGTTTGTCGGTTGTCTTGGAATGCTCAGTTGATGGTGTCGCATTGCGCAAAAAGGTAATGCCATCGCCTTCAATGACAACCTTTCCGTTCTCCGCGGCAATTTCGAGTCGATTTGTCCCTGGGGCTTCACCGGTGGTCGTGATAAAGACGCCCGTCGTACCGTTTTCGTATTCGAAGTAGGCCGTGACGTCATCTTCAACTTCGATGTTGTGGAAGCGACCTAGCTGGGCAAATGTTCGGACCTTAGAGGGCATGCCAAAGAGCCATTGCCACAAGTCAATCTGATGCGGGCATTGGTTCATCAGAACGCCCCCACCCTCGCCGGACCATGTTGCGCGCCAATCACCGCCGGCGTAATAGATTTCGGAGCGATACCAATCGGTGATGATCCAGTTGATTCGGTTTACCTTACCCAGTTCACCATCATCGATCATCCGCTTCAAAGCCCTGTAGCGTGCGTCTGTGCGTTGATTAAACATGGCCGAAAAGACGCAGGTCGAATTGGCTTCGCTGGCGGCGATCAATTGTGTTGCTTGTAATTTAGTGACCGCCAGCGGCTTTTCGACGAGCACGTGTAGGCCCGCATTGAGGGTGTCGATGCCAATGGGGACGTGATCATAGTGTGGCGTGGCCACAATGACTGCATCGATTAAGCCGGAAGCGATCATTTCAGTATGCGTGGCGAAAGACGGTGTGTCGGGGAACGTCTCAAATCGAGCGGAATCTTTGTCACAGATAGCCCCAAGCACGGCACCAGGTACCTTGCCATCTTTCAGTGTGGATGCGTGGACGCCACCCATGTTGCCGGTTCCTACCACCCCGATACGTACGTCACTCATTAGAACTCCATTGGATGAAATTAAAAAAACGCCTGCAAACAGTAAACAGTAATACTAGCAGCACCTGATCACCGGTCAAGACGGCATCGGGCCCGTCTTGAATGGCCGCGAGAAGATCGTTAATTGAGGTAGTTGCATTGTTCGTTGGCTCACTCAAAACGCGCACATTGAGGTGTGACGGATAATGTTTAGCCTAGCAAACGTGTGTGGGTGCGTATGTAAACTGGATAATCCACCGATTGACCAGGGCTTCTCATAGGGTTACGAATGAAACATTAGTGACGCACACACCCACGCACTATTTGCGGATGTTACGGGCGGACCCTACGCAGTCCATACTCACAAATTATTACATCGCAAACGCCTAATAACCCGCTACGAATTGACTCAGACGCGGTTGCCCGCTAGTGTCTCTACCTTTATAGAGGATCCCGGCGGCCATAGGGCTACCAATTTGCTCAGTCCCCGCTGCGCGGGCACCGCATCGCCAATTACAGATGAGATTCAGAAAACCTACGAGGAAGACACATGTCCGGAGATAAGCAAAGCATCATTTATACGCATACCGACGAAGCGCCCGCCTTGGCAACCTACTCGCTTCTGCCAGTTATCAAAGCGTTCACAGCCTCATCTGGTGTGGATTTCGAGACAAAGGACATTTCTCTTTCTGGCCGTATCATTGCTACTTTTCCTGAACGTCTGACCGATACTCAACGCCAACCCGATGCACTTGCCGAACTGGGTGAGCTGGCCAAGTCGCCAGAAGCCAATATCATCAAGCTGCCCAATATCAGTGCATCCATACCACAGCTCAAAGATGCCATCACTGAACTGCAGGCGCATGGCTATGATTTGCCGGACTTTCCTGAAGAGCCTGCAACACCTGAGGACGAAGACATTAAGTCGCGCTACGCCAAAGTGCTCGGCAGTGCCGTAAACCCCGTTTTGCGTGAAGGCAACTCCGATCGTCGTGTGGCCGGACCTGTTAAGGACTACGCGCGCAAGAATCCGCATCGTCTGGGCGCATGGGAAGCCGAATGCAAGTCGCACGTCGCACACATGGATGCCGATGACTTCTTCGGTAACGAAAAGTCGCACACCATGATTGCAGACGGCGAAATTCGCATTGAGCATGTGACGGCATCTGGCGAAACCATCGTCCTGAAGCCCGACTTCCCCGTACAGCACGGTGAGGTCATTGACGCGACACGAATGCGTCGCAGCGCGTTGCGCGACTTTTTGCAGCGCGAAATCGATGATGCCAAAGCGCAGGATGTATTACTGTCCCTTCATATGAAGGCCACGATGATGAAGGTGTCCGATCCCATCATTTTCGGTCATGCGGTCACGGTTTATTTCAAAGACGTATTTGAAAAGCATGCCACCACATTTGAGACCTTGGGTGTCGATCCAAAGAATGGTCTGGGCGATGTGTATTCGAAAATCGAATCGCTATCCGCTGAAGCGAAAGCGGAAATCGAAGCCGACATTAAAGCCTGCTACGAAAAACAGCCCAAATTGGCGATGGTGAATTCGGATAAAGGCATCACCAACTTGCACGTTCCGAGTGACATCATTATTGACGCTTCGATGCCGAACGTTATTCGTGACTCCGGCTGCATGTGGGGCCCCGATGGCGAACTGCACCCAACGAAGGCCGTGATTCCCGATCGCAGTTATGCCGGTGTCTACCAGGCAGCCATCGATTTCTGCAAAGAGAACGGTGCATTCGATGTCAGTACAATGGGTAACGTTGCTAACGTAGGACTCATGGCCCAGAAGGCTGAAGAGTACGGCTCGCATGACAAGACTTTTGAAGTTTCTGAGCCGGGCGCGATTCGCGTCGTTCACGTATCGACAGGTAAAACATTACTTGGGCATCCGGTCGAAACGGGCGATATCTGGCGCGCGTGTCAAACGAAGGATGAGCCCATTCGCGATTGGGTCCGGCTTGCCGTCTCCCGCGCTAGGCTAACGGGTTCACCCGCGATATTCTGGCTAGATAAAGACCGCGCGCACGATGCCAAGTTGATCAACAAGGTCGGACAGTATCTGCCGGAACATGACACCGGCGGCCTCAACATTCAGATCATGACGCCTGTCGATGCCACGCTTTATACGTGTAAACGCGCCAAGGCTGGAATGGATACGATTTCTGTGACCGGAAATGTATTACGGGATTATTTGACAGACCTTTTCCCAATCATTGAATTAGGTACCAGTGCCAAAATGTTATCGATTGTTCCCCTGCTCGCTGGTGGTGGACTCTTTGAGACGGGCGCAGGTGGTTCAGCGCCAAAGCATGTTCAACAGTTCGTTGCTGAAGGGCACCTGCGCTGGGATTCCCTTGGTGAATTCCTTGCTATCGGTGTGTCGCTAGAAGATCTAGGGGCAAAGACCAATAACAGTCAGCTTCTTGTCGTAGCGAAAACGTTGAATGACGCCATCGGCAAGCATCTTGATGAGAACAGATCCCCATCGCGTCAGGTGAATGAGTTGGATAACCGTGGCAGTCATTTCTATCTGGCTTGGTATTGGGCTGAGGCCTTAGCCGCCCAAAGCAGTTTTCCCGATCTTGCCCAGTTGATGGCACCCATTGCTGCGGAACTCGGGGAAAAAGAGGACGCGATAGTTGCGGAGTTGAATGCTGCTCAGGGCGAAGCGGTGGACATCGGAGGCTATTTCCAGCCAGACGTGGCGAAAACAGCCGCGGCCATGCGCCCCAGTGCGACGTTTAACGCGATAATCGACAAATTGACCTAAAGGTCGTAGCGACTCGCGTTTACCAAATTTGGAGATTGTCGGGCAGAGTCGTAAAGTCAGGCGCCACGAAATCAGCGCCGGCTTGCGTCAGCGTATCCGCATCAAAACTGCTCATCAGCCCTAGGCATGTCATGCCAGCCGCTTTGGCTGCCTGGACGCCGCTAACGGCATCTTCCACAACGAGACAGTCCTGCGCTGCGATACCCATACGTTCTGCGGCCAGCAGGAAGATGTCGGGGTATGGCTTCTTGCGTTCCACGTCATTGCCCATGATGCAGGCCGCAAAGCCTTTGGCCGGTAAGCCGAGCTCGTTTAAGTTGCCATTCATCTTCATGAAGTCAGCGCTCGTCGCCACCGCAAGGTGTAAGCCCGCCGTGCGTGCCGCGTCAATGAAAGCATGAACACCCGTTATGGGCGCAAGGTTGCCTTTGATGAGTTCGAGGTAGGTGCTGTAGACGCGGACCTTGTCCGCTTCTAGGGACAGCGTCACATCGTGCGCTTCGGCCACGCCGCCGAGATAGCGGTCCTCGCCCATACCGACAAAAGGCTTAAATTCTTCAGGCTGCACAACCACATTGTAGGCCTCCTTGAAAAACTGGACCGCGGCAGCGCAAATGATGGCTTCTGAATCGCAGAGCACACCATCCATGTCAAAGATAATTGCCTTATACATAGGGTAGGGACTCCCGGTCCGATTTTAACGGTGTGTGTTGATTTCGTCTCTGAGACTGAGCGTTGCGGCACGTGCGGCATCGGCGAAATCCGTGCCGCTACTTGCATAAATGATGCCACGCGATGAATTGATGACCATGCCGGTGCCGCGGCTGTCTTTACCGTTACGCACGGCATTTTCAACGTCGCCGCCCTGAGCACCAATGCCGGGTACAAGGAACGGCATGTCGCCTGTGATCGCGCGGATCTGACCCAGTTCTTCCGGATAGGTGGCCCCGACGACGAGCATCACGTTGCCGTTTCCGTTCCAGTCCGTGTGGGCCTTGTGCGCGACCGCCTGGTAAAGCGTCTGTCCACCGACATCGAGGTCCTGAAAATCGACCGCACCCGGGTTGGATGTTCTGCAGAGAATGACGACACCTTTGTCGTCGCGCTTCAGGAAGGGAGCGAGTGTGTCGGTACCCATATAGGGATTAACCGTCACTGCATCCGCCTTGTAGCGCTCAAACGCTTCCATGACGTACATCTCCGCCGTGGATCCGATGTCGCCGCGCTTGGCGTCCAGAATCACAGGTACGCCAGGGTGTGCGGTGTGAATGTGTTCAATGGTCAACTCCAGGTCACGTTCCAGTCCTGCGCCCGCATAGTATGCAATTTGCGGTTTATAGGCGCAGACAAGATCGGCCGTCTTGTCGATGATGGCACGATTGAATTCGAATAACGGGTACTCGGCCTCCTGCAAGTGCTGTGGAATTTTGCGCAGATCAGGGTCGAGGCCAACGCACACCAGTGAGTTGTTCTTTTTCCAGATGGTATTCAAAGCTTCAATGAAATTCATTGATCCAAATCCCTTCGCATGGTCGTCATGATGCAACGATGTAAGGTCAAGACGTCGTCCTAAATTTCAAGTGCGTCGCGCTGTGCCTGCTGAATGGTTGCAATACCCGCGTCGGCGGAATCCATTAACGCGGTTAAGTCGTCGCGCGAAAACACGCCTTCTTCGCCGGTGCCTTGAACTTCCACAAGCGCGTCGTCACGTTTGACGACGTTCATGTCCACTTCGGCAGAAGAGTCATGGATGTAATCCAAGTCGCAGATCACTTCGCCCTTAACGATGCCGACGCTAACCGCGGCAACCTGCCCGAGTAGATAATGTTCTGGTCCTGACGTGCCCTGCTCTTTTGCCACAACGCGTAAGGCATCGTAGAGTGCGACCCAGCCACCCGTGATCGAGGCCGTGCGCGTGCCGCCATCGGCCTGCAGGACATCGCAATCGATTGTGATGGCGACTTCGCCCAACTTTTCCATATCCACGGCCGCGCGCAGGCTGCGTCCGATCAAACGCTGAATTTCAGTGCTCCGGCCATCTTTTTGCGCGCCATCACGGCGTTTGCGTCCACCGCCCGTGCTCCCGGGAAGCATGGAGTATTCGCCGGTGACCCAGCCTTTACCAGAATTACGGAGAAAGGGTGGCAAATCGCGTGAAACCGAGGCTGTGCAAATGACTTTCGTGTCCCCGAAAGCAACAAGACAGGAGCCGGCCGGATGAATGATGTAGTTGCGCTGAAAGGAAACCTGTCGCATGTGATGAACTCCTCTTATCTGGTGAAATGTTGAAATCCCGAAATATAGCCGCAAAGGCAGGCTTTTTCAAAAAGGAATATCCTTTTGCCAGATTTAACTTCCTAAACCGTTGATGCCGTTAACGCAGACGCGTCTTGACCGATGCACGGCGGATCTATATTTCAATACGTCAACTTATGCCTCTATCACCCTCCATATATCTTGATGCGAATGCGACGACATGCCTTGTCCCGGCAGTTGTCGACGCAATGAAACCGTATCTGGCCCACCATTTTGGAAACCCGTCCAGTCTTCACCGTGAAGGCACAAAGGCGCGTGATGCGATTCGTGCCGCGCGACGACAGACCGCAACATTGATTGGTGCGAAACCGGCTGAAATCGTTTTTACGGGTTCCGGCAGTGAATCGAATAATATGGCGATTCGTGGCGTGCTCGAATCCAATCCCAATATTCGACACATTGTGACAAGCGCCGTCGAGCATTCGTCTGTCCTTGCGACATGTGCATATTTGAAGGACAAAGGATATGAGGTCACCAATCTTGGTGTCGATTCCAACGGGGCGATCGACATGGCTGCGCTGCAAACGGCGTTGACCACCCGCCCCACCCTCGTCAGCTTGATGTGGGCAAATAACGAAACCGGCGTCGTGTTTCCGGTAGACGCTATTGCGCAGCTATCGCGCACGCATGATGCTGTCTTGCATGTTGATGCCGTTCAGGCGGCAGGGAAAGTGCCCATAGACCTTGGCCGTGTACCTCTTGATTTGTTGTCATTGTCTGCACATAAATTGCACGGCCCCAAAGGTGTCGGTGCTCTGTTTATCCGGACCGGTGTTCGATGTGCGCCGCTCATTCATGGCGGAGGACAAGAGAACGGTTTGCGTTCAGGCACGCAGAATGTGGCTGGCATCGTCGGTCTCGGTGAAGCTGCGAAAGCCGCCGTAGAAGGTCCGGCGATCATGCAAACGAACGTGGCTCCCCTACGCGATCGTTTGGAGCAGTGTCTTTTGGCTGGTATTCCCGGTGTCACGCTGACGGGGACGCGCTCAGAAAGGCTTCCAAACACCTGCCACCTGTCGATCCCTGATGTCGAAGGCGATGCGTTGCTGCTACGCCTTGACGATGCCGGGATTTGTGCGTCCGCCGGATCGGCCTGCTCGGCGGGCGTCATGGCCCCCTCGCATGTGATGATGGCCATGGGGCACAATACCAGGGATTCACAGTCATCCGCGCGTTTTAGCTTGAGCCGCCTTACGACGGCTGAAGACATCGAAACCGCAGCTGAGGCCATCGTCAAGATTGTAACAGGAATGCGGGCCTAAATATTACGTAGCCGAACTTGTTCAGCAAGCTTCTGAACGTGTTCATTGTCTAACGGCCTGACACCCATTTGAAGGGTGCTCACGGTGCCCGCGGCAACGGCGCGCGCGATCACACGATCGGTTATCCGTAGTTGACCGTCGATAAACGCATCGGCTACGAACTGGCCCAGCAGTGTGTCGCCAGCACCCGATGAGTCTACAGCCGCTACGGAGGGTGTGATGACTTGGGTTGCCCTGTCTGGCGTCACAAAGTATGCACCCTGTGCACCGTCCGAGACGATTATCGCAAGGCGTGATGCGGCCAGTTGTTTCGCTGCAGCAACGAGATCGGCTTCGCTGGCAAGTGTCTGCCCATATAATGCCTCGAGTTCGCTGCGATTGGGTTTAATGACATCCGCGCCTGCATCGACAGCCGCGCGAAGCGCGGGACCGCTGGTGTCGACCACGCATAGTTTATTTTTGGATTTGCAATACTCGATAATGGGAACATAGGCTGACGCCGGAAAACGCGCAGGAAGGCTTCCGCACAAACAGATACACTCAGCTTGGTCTATCAACGGCCATAGGTAATCGTGAAGCGCGTCGGCGTCGTAGTCTAAGTCCACGAAGCCGGGACGATTGAACTTCATTTCTTGCCCCTCATCGTCCACGAACATGAGATTACGGCGCACGGGATGTGCGACTTCGAAAAAGTCCGCCGATACGCCGTCCTCGTCTAAAAAGGATACGTAGGCCTTGGCATCATCGTGACCGATTAATCCGCCAGCTGTGACGGCAGCCCCATTGCCGGCCAAAACTCGTGCAACGTTTATGCCTTTGCCGCCAGGATAACGGCGCTCGCTCGTGATGTTATGAACCCCACCCGGCGTTATGCGTTGATGGACACGCAGTGAGCAATCCGTTGCTGGGTTCAGAGTTATCGTTAAAAACATTGTTAGAGCTTCCCTGTGCAGCGCGACGAGATGACGCTGCGCTTGTGTGCAATATTAGTACCAAAAAATGAGCCAAGCAAAGGTAATAGCGCATCGAATCGTACTGAATCAGGCAACCAGAGCGCGTGAGACGGAGTCGGCCATCCAGCGGCCCTCATACGTTAGATGCCAATGTGTCGCATTCCGCGCCACCAAACCCTGCGTTTCCAGATGCTCAAGGGACACCGTCCAATCGGCGTACAGTGACGCAAAGGGACCTTCACTCGAAAGAAAACGCAGCCCATCTTCTGTACGTATCGTAAACATGTGGCGTTCTGATAAATCGGACTCCGGCGAAAGGGTTTCCCTTTCGCGTGGTGGCACCTGTCCTTTTAGCAATGCCTCCGTGTAGCGACGCACGTCGGCCGTGTTGGTCCAGCGTTGAAGGCCCACGCGGGATGCGGCGCCGGGGCCAAAGCCGATGTAGTCCTTCCCTTGCCAGTAGGCCATGTTGTGGCGGCAGCGGCGTCCACGCTTCGCGTAATTCGAAATTTCATAGCGCGTAAAACCACGCAGCTGCAAGAAGGACTCAGCGGCATCTTGTCGTGCGATGTAGGTGTCTTCGTCCCATAGGGACACGCTACCGCGTTCAATCTGCCGTGTCATGACCGTGCCGGGTTCAGGCGTGAGCCCATAGACGGATACATGTTCTGGGTTGAGTAGCATGGCTTCATTGAGATCGTTTTGCCAACGCGCCGCCGACACATCTGGGAGACAAGCAATCAAATCCAGACCAAGCCGATCCATGCCATGCTCGCGTGCGAGTGCGAATGTGTCGTGCACATCGGCGCAGGTGTGACGTCTGTTGATTGCCTTTAAGGTTTTGTCGTCAAAGCTCTGAACGCCAAAACTGAGGCGGCTGACGCCGTGGGCCTTCATCGCTTTCAGCTTGGTGCTGCTCAGGGTGTCGGGCGCACATTCCGAAGTCCATTCGGCTGTCGGTTTCGGTTGCGCAGCTTTCGCGATCAAGTCCAGAAGTTCCAGATAGAGCTCGTCGGAGAGTTGGGTGGGCGTGCCGCCGCCGAAATAAATTGTATCTGCCTCGGCCAAAGCAAAGGTCCCACTTGCCATCTGAACTTCTTGCGTCAGTGCTTGTAGATATGCTTTGGCTGGATCCGCATGGTGCACAACGGAGTAAAGTGCACAGAACGTACATTTCGAGCTGCAGAAAGGAACATGAACATAGATGTGGTTAAGGGCGACATGGGTAGGCTGTTCAAAGCTTGAATTTGGTGCGTTGTCGTTCATCGGTCGTTCGGCAGTTGCAATTTGGCGCATATGAAGCTCAACATTGGCCTTGTACGCATGTATTTCAGAAATCGCGAACACAGTATCGGAGAAAAATGAAAATGCCAGTGATAAGTAAACCCTTTTGGGCGATCCTGCTTCTTTTCCCAATGTTCTCTGGCGCGGGCAGCCTACCTAGCTACAAAGAAGATGCAGCGGCGCATCAAAAGCGGCGCGCCTCGTCCAAGTCATCGATGAGCGAGGCTGACAGGGCCATCATACAATCCGCGACAAAAGCCCTCAACACCGCCCTTCCCTCTCCCGGGCTGAAGGTCGGAGATGTGGCGCCCGATTTCACGCTTCCTGCAGCCGGAGGGAAAACGGTACAGCTAAGCAAGCTCCTGTCTTCGGGACCGGTCGTGTTAACCTTTTATCGTGGGGCGTGGTGTCCCTATTGCAACATCCAGCTGCAAGGCTTGAGTCGGTCGAAGACGGTGTTTGAGAAGTACAAGGCACAGATCATTGCGATTACGCCTCAGACGCTGAATACGTCAGAAGCACAGCAATCGGAGAAGGCACTTGCGTTTCCGCTGCTCAGTGATCTCGATAACACGGTCATGAAGGCTTATAAGGTGCACTTCCAAATGTCGTCCGAGATCGATGCGCTCTATCAATCCAAATTCGGCTTGGATGTTCCATCATTCAACGGAGCAGGACGATTGGATTTACCGGTACCTGGCACGTTTGTTATCGGTCAGGACGGAAAAATAAAAGCGGCCTTTGCAGATACCGACTACAGGAAGCGCATGGAACCCACCGATATTGTGGATGCCTTGAAGGCGCTTCAGTAAAACCTGTGGAGGTTAAATTGGCAAGCCGAGTTCGTCTTTCGACTCAATCAGTTGGTTTACGACACGCAAAGCCGTTTGTGACATCAAGGGTGCGGTTTCGGTCATGATTTCATTCACGGTCAACCATTGAGGCCCTGTCGCGTCTGGCAAATCCAACGTCGGCACCGCGAAATGATACACACTGACCGTGTAACGCTTGGTTGCGCTGTCGCGTCCGCTGCTCATGAAGTCGTCGAGAACCATGAGGTACTCGCCCTTGGAAGCTTGTCCTGAGCTCAGATATTCTTGGGCGGCTGAGACGCCGGCTTCAGTCCACACTGTCTCGGCAGCATCCATGCAGCCATCGTCATTGAGGAAGGTATCCTTGAGCTTGGTGATGGGCAGGGTGAAATGCCCCCACTGTTCATTGAAAATGAGGAGCAGCTTTGATTCACAGGTGACCAAGGCAACAGCGGCGAGTACTTGCCGACATTTCTTGAGCTCTTCTTCGCTCATGCTGACGGTTTTAATAATCTCCAGGTCCAAGAATGAATCGTCCATAACAAGCCTCTGTTTCGTTAGAGTTCATAACTATTTTATCAACAAAGCATCCATTGAAACAAGCGCATTTATCGAACGGGCTCAAACCCGTGAAGCACAAATTATAACGCACGTTTCGCGGCAGGCAGCGGACGTCAGTCAGCCGAGAGTCCAGGCAAGGAACTGTGATTAAAAAGAACACGCAACTTGAGGCGTTTCAGGTCTGCTCCGCCGCCAAGGGAGGGGCGGTCGCACGTAAGGCTGCCCTCGACAAAGGACCGCGCGGGAAACTGATCAACAGGATCGCGGCCGACATCTCGGGTCTTATCATCAAGGAGAAACTCTCGCCCTATGCGGCGTTGGTTAGGTGTGTCTTGCGCGATGACGGGCATGGCCACGATGCACAATACGCCGAATACCGAAGCAACAATTTGAATCCCTGTACCTCCCGATGGATTAAAAAAGTGCGTCCGGTTCGCAGTTGGCGATCTGGGGCCAGATGCACAGGCTGTGGGTCGAACCGGACGCAGGGCCAAGGTGTCACTGGGGGCAGGTAGTGGTGCAACGGATCTTTTGCACTACAAACGTAGTACAAGGGGCTGGTGCGAGGTGGGTGCTATTGTGGCGCGCAATGATGGCAGGTCGCTTACGTTATGCTTATCTACCCCCTTCACAGTCCAGAATCGTTCGGGTGTGTTTGGACAGTGGCGGTGTTGCCTGAATTGGCGTGTATTACCTGTAAAAAAGGGGTTTTTAAAGGTGGTGGTGGGGGAAGGATTCGAACCTCCGTATGCAAAAGCAAGCAGATTTACAGTCTGCCCTCGTTGGCCGCTTGAGTACCCCACCGGGTGCAGAACGCGTATCACGAAAATGTGAGAACGGACACCATGCCGAATTGGGGGCTGTAGAGACAAGCAAAAAGTAGAAAAAGAAGCGCGGAACGGATGTTAAACCTTAAATAAGTTGGCCGAGACGCCACTTTCGAACCGAATTGACGATGAATACCTGTTCGGCGTTTTCAACGTCCTGGCGCGTCAGAATGGCTTCTTCGATCTCAGCCGCATCGATGAGGGACTGACGGAATGTGCCAGCCAGAAGACCACAGCGGATGGCTGGCGTGAAGAGTTTGCCGTCACGTTTGATCACAATATTGGCCAGGCAGGTTTCGGTAACCTCCCCGCGCTCGTTGTAGAGCATCACGTCGCCAGCGGCCGAGTTCTCGGCCAGGTTTTTGTCATAAACGGAACGATTGGTTGTCTTGTAGTACATGTAGGGCGACGTCGAATCGATAGGTGCGCTAGCCCAGCGAAGTAAGAGCGGTTCGCTTGGGGTCGGCGGAATGACCTTGGCGTCGCCGCGATACAACCCGCAGGGGGAAACGCGTAAACGCACCTTTAAACGATCCCTAGGGGCGGCTCTGACAGCATGATGCAAGACGTTCATGGCGCGCCACGGCCAAACCGTGACACCACAGCGCTGCGCGGCGTCAAGCAAGCGACGCATATGCAGATCCATTAGAAAAAAGCCATCTTCCGGTGTCCAAAGAAGGCTTTCCGTAAGCTTATAGTCACCCAGATCAAAACGTGCAGGAGCGCCGGTAGGTGTCGTTTCAAGAATTGTATTCACCACCACACCATATAGAAGCAACAAACGCGTACTCAATTGGAAAATACGTTTGCAGGATATTTATACGGGTGGCTGCGTTCGTAATCGTAATCGACCCGTTAAGAGAACGGACTGACTTCAAAACCGGGCAAATCCACAACCTCGGCCGATTAAGATTAGGATTATGATTAAGATTAAGAGCCACTAGCATCCCATAGGGCCGAATACCGGGCAAAAAAAAGCCTCATTTCTTAACGTTTAATAGGCCGTGAGCCAAAGCTGCATTGCAGAATTTCAAACCACTGAAGAAAAGATTAACCGCAGAGTTCGCAGAGGACACAGAGGTAAGAAAAATAGATATA
>JBLHHU010000050.1:0-17267 GCA_047615735.1 Kiritimatiellia bacterium
TTGGGTACTTGGGTACTTGGGTACTTGGGTGTTTGATGGCACGAATAAACGACGCCGGTCATGCGAGAAGCGCTTAAACGAGTGCCATTCCGGGTAGGCCATCCCTTCATTTCCACATTCTGGTCGTTTTTAGCCTTCTTTGGCTTCCTTTTGCAGGTTATTCCCAATCGCGTGCTCGACAGCGATACGGCTTTGTGGGATGTTTACCGACTCAAATGACCGCTTTTTGACACCTCTTAAGGAGTGCTTTTAATGCCCAAGAAAACAAATGCCGAAGATCTCGCCAAAGCCGCAAACATTATTCGCGGGCTTTCCATGGATGGCGTGCAAGCCGCCAATTCGGGTCATCCGGGCATGCCGATGGGTATGGCTGACGTGGCAGCAACCTTGTGGCTGAATTACCTCAATCATTGTCCAGATGACGCGGAATGGCCTGATCGCGACCGCTTTGTGTTGTCGGCGGGCCATGGATCTATGCTGCTGTACAGTATGTTGCACCTGTCTGGCTATGCACTCAGTCTTGAAGACTTGCGTCATTTCCGTCAGTGGGAATCGCCCACGCCAGGACATCCTGAATATGGCGACACCATCGGCGTCGAAACGACCACTGGTCCGCTGGGTCAGGGCGTCGCCAATGCGGCCGGTTTCGCCCTCGCCGAGCGCATGCTAGCTTCACGTTTCAACAGCGACGAACATACCTTAGTCGACCACTACACCTACGCCATCGCTGGCGACGGTTGCCTCATGGAGGGCATCAGCCACGAAGCCTGCTCACTGGCTGGTCATCTCGGACTTGAGCGCCTGATCTTGTTTTATGACAGCAACCACATCACGATTGACGGTTCCATCGACCTGTCATGCAGCGACAACGTCAAACGCCGCTTCCAAGGTTACAACTGGAACGTGATCGAAATTGACGGTCACGATTTCGAGCAGATCGATAAGGCTATTCGCAAGGCGCGTCGCCCCACCGGTAAGCCCACGATTATCGTCTGCGATACCAAAATTGGTTTCGGTAGCCCTAACAAAGTCGGCAGCTCGTCTGCGCATGGTGAACCGCTGGGTGAAGACGAAGTGGCTGCCTCCAAAGCGCAACTTGGGTTGCCCGTCGACCAAACATTCTATGTCAGCGACGAGGTGCGCGACTTGTTTGATACACGCAAACGTTCCCTCAAGCGCAGCTACAACAAATGGCAGCGCGCCCGCAAAGCTTTCGCTGAGGCTGAGCCGGAGAAGTCACAGGAATGGGAAAATGGTCTAGCGCTGGCGCTGCCGGAAGACCTAGAAGCCAGAATGCCCGAATTTGCTGTGGATAAGGCCGTCGCCACACGTTCATCATCCGGCGAGACGATGCAGAGCATTGCCGAAGCACTTCCGTATTTTGTTGGTGGTTCCGCGGATCTCGCAGCCAGCAACAAAAACACCTTAAAGGGTGGCGGCGATGTCAGCCCGGGCTCTTATGCGGGGCGCAATATCAATTTCGGGATTCGCGAGCATGCCATGTGTTCCATGTTGAACGGCATGAGCTTGCATGGCGGTCTACGCGTCTTTGGTGCAACGTTCTTTGTGTTCCTTGATTATTGTCGTCCTGCCGTTCGTCTGGCCGCAATCATGAAGCTACCTGTCGTTTATGTGTTCACACACGACAGTGTGTTCCTCGGTGAAGACGGACCGACGCATCAGCCTGTCGAACATCTGGCCATGCTTCGCGCCACCCCTAACGTGACGGTATTGCGTCCGGCGGATGCAACAGAAACCTCTGCCGCATGGGTCGCTGCGCTCAAAAACACGACAGGCCCAACGCTGTTGGCGCTTTCGCGCCAGAACCTGAAAACGCTCGACCGAACGATTTACCCAGCGGCGTCCAATGTTGAAAAGGGCGCCTACGTGTTGTGGGAAAGCAGCCCAGAATCAACACCTGACGTCATTCTGATGGCCTCGGGTTCCGAAGTGGAACTCATCTTGGATTCAGCCCGAGACCTCGCTGACACGGTCAACGTGCGTGTGGTCAGCTTCCCGTCTTGGGAACTGTTCGAAGCGCAGTCTGAGCAGTATAAAGAAAGTGTCCTGCCAAGTGCTTGTAAACGTCGCCTGGCTGTTGAAGCGGGTTGCTCGTTTGGCTGGGAACGCTATGTGGGACCTGAAGGTCAGACCATTTGCATCGACCGTTTCGGCGCCTCGGCGCCATTCAAGTCGCTGGCGCAAGAATTCGGATTCACGGTGCAGTCGGTCATTTCGACCGTCCGCGCCATGATGTAGACAGGGGCGCCAATGGCTCGCTTCATCATTCGCGGCGGTCGTCGCATTAGTGGTCGGCATCGTGCGCTGGGCAACAAGAATGCGGCCTTGCCTATGCTGGTCGCGTCGCTGCTCACAGACGAGCCTGTGACGCTAACCAATCTGCCGCGCATCAAGGACGTCCACACGACGCTCGAAATGTTGAGCGAACTCGGCGTGACGGTGTCATTGCGCGGGCACACGGTGACGCTCCAGGCCAACCGTGTCCGCAAGCGGCGTGTGTCTGCGGAACTATGCAGCCGCGTCCGCTCGGCGATTCTGTTGTCCGGTCCAATGGCGGCGCGTTTCGGTTGGGTTCAGCTGCACCCACCCGGCGGGGACCTAATTGGTCGTCGGCCTATCGACACACACATTCGTGCACTTGAGGCACTCGGTATTAAGGTCGACGATCGCGGTGCCTACCGTTTTGAATGCAAAAAACTTCGCGGTGCGGACATTTTGCTCGAAGAGGCCAGTGTCACCGCGACAGAAAACGTGGTCATGGCGGCCGTGCTCGCCGAAGGGCGTACAACAATTTTCAACGCCGCCTGCGAGCCGCATGTGCAAGACCTCTGCAACATGCTCAATAGCATGGGAGCACAGATCACGGGCATCGGAACGAATCTGATCGCGGTGGAAGGGGTGACGACCTTGGGTGGTGGTCGCTTTGAGGTTCCCGCCGATCACATTGAGTCCGCAAGTTTTATGGCTGCCGCGACACTGACAGGTGGGGCGTTGACTGTCGAACGTGCGCCCATATCACAATTTGAGATCATATCGCGCCCGCTTGAGAAAATCGGCGTGAACTGGTCGGCGCGCGATGGTGAACTGCATGTGCCTGCATCGCAGTCTCTGAAAGTTCGCAACGACTATGGCGCTGCCATCCCGCGCATCGAAGATGGAACATGGCCTGGATTTCCTTCGGATCTGATGAGTGTGGCTCTGGTCATGGCCACGCAGGCAGAAGGAACGGTCCTGTTCTTCGAAAAGATGTTCGAAAGCCGACTCTATTTTGTGGATCGGCTCATCAGCATGGGCGCTCGCATCGTACAATGCGATCCACATCGCGTCATTGTTTCCGGCCCCGCGCCGTTACGCGGCACGCATTTGGCTAGCCCTGATATTCGTGCCGGCATGGCGCTGGTTCTGGCCGCCTTATGCGCCAAAGGGGAGAGCGTCATCGGCAATATCGAAGCTATCGATCGCGGATACGAAAACATCGATAAAAAATTGCGTGCACTCGGCGCGGACATCGAACGCAAAAACGACTAAACATTTTTGCATGTCTCGCGATTGCGAGCGTCGCTACTCGGATTCAGGTTGTGGTCCGCTATCCGTGCCGCCAGCTCTTTTTTTGGCGGCCCCTCTGTCGCGATCGTGTGGGCCGCGTTTGTGCATGAACTCGTTGCGTCGGCGCTGCATCATCTCGCGCATCTGGCGGTGTTGTTTTTTTGTTAAAATTTGATGGTTGGCCATCAGGCCACGCATCTCAATCTTGGCCAATTCCGTACGGACTTTCCCCGTGGCTTCAACCGCATCCATCAATTCATCTTCGTTGATTTCGTCGGCGGTGAGCAGTTTTGCTTGGTGCATGGCGGTGTCATGAAGCTGACTTTTAAGGGCCTTACGCTGAGCGGCAAGACGCTGCATCACGTCTTTAAGCTGTTCGCGCTGGTCTTCACTGAGCTCGAGCGCCTTGGCGACGCGTTCATTTTTTAACATATGCGCCATAGAACCGTCTCCACCATGCATGCCGCGTCCACGTTGCATTCGATCGGGCGGGGCATGCTCGCGCAATTCTCGCCGTGCTTCATGTGCAGGCGGGGCCTCATCGATTTGATCCTGTTGCGCGAGCGCGAAAGGTGAGATAGCCAACATGATCGCAAAACTCAGCCTGAAGAAATATTTCATTTGTCCTGATCCTCTCGTTTGGTGGGTCTCGTGTAGACAACGTAACACAGCGTGTAATTATTGCACGCTGACTGAAATTGCACGAATTAGCATCTTATTTCGTGAGAATTTTCTGAATCGCGGTGCTTGTTTTACAAAATAGATCCATTTTGCGCCAAAAGTAATCGTTTTCATGCTGTTAATAACTTAACGATAGTTTAACAAATTTGTGGACATCTACACTAGATGTGGTAGATATTCACAAATGCCACACTCTGCGTGGTTGTTAATAAGAACAACCTGGTAAGCATGGTTTGGCCCCAAGGAGGTTACTTAGACATGGATAACAAAGTAAAAGTAGCCATTGCTGGTGTGACTTCAGCAGTGGTCGTCATGATGGTGCCAACGGAAACGCTGGCGGTCGAAGCAAGTCTAGACGCGGCTGTTTTTTCCGCTTACGACTGGCGCGGGCAGGTAATAAACGATGAAGCGGTCCTTCAGCCGTCGATTGATGTCTCAAGTGACAACGGTTTGACTCTGAATGTTTGGGGCAACTTCGATCTGACCGACGACAGCGCTCGTGATTCCGAGGAGTTCTCTGAAGTGGACATCACGGTATCCTACGATCTGAACTTGGGCGACGATGCGCCTGGCGTGCAGATTGGTCTGATCGAGTACTTGTTCCCAAAAGAAGGTGATTCTGTGGATGCTGAGACTGGAGAATCCTCCCCAGACACAGATACGCGTGAAATCTACGTGGGACTGAGTGAAACTGTAGGCGTGTTGGATATCTCCGTAACGGCGTACTTGGACATTGATGAAGCTGATGGCGCCTACATCAACGCTGCTGTTGAGCATGCGCTCAGCGTCGGCGAAGAAATCGGCCTCGTGGCTGGTGCATCTGTCGCTTACGCGACGTCGGACTACAACGAATATTATTTCGGTGTGGACGACAGCGGACTGAACGACGTGACGTTTTCGCTCTCTGGTGGCGTTGACGTGACCGAGAACCTGTCTGTTGGTGGCGAAGTGCATTACGTCATTCTGCCCGATTCGGACATTGAAAAAGCGGCCAAGGCTACCTATGGAGAAGATTCCTTCTTCTGGGGTGGTGTTTCGGCCAGCTTAGCGCTCTAATTCTATAGCGCTGGCTATGCAAGGCGGGTCCTCGCGATACAATCGCGAAGACCCGCCCTTTTTTTGTACATTGTCTGCAATCCACCGTTCGTGCTAATACTAGTGTGACCACAAATGTGTGTGCGTCATTTTATAAACCCAGACAGTAGACGGATGAATAGATATGAAGAAACGGATTATCGTTTCCTACACAACAATTGCTTTTAAAGACTCTTTTTGGGCCTTGGACGCCACGGAACGCTCTGAATTTGTTAATGCACTCTGCGATTCCGTGAACGGTTCGGCCGAACGGGCCTCATTTTATCAGGTGTTTCCGGCTCGATCGGAATATGATCTGCTCATTTGGACGACGAATACCTGCGAAGAACTCACCGCGCCAGATGAGCACTTCAGTCGCTCCGCTATTGCCTATGCACCGTTCCGCCGCCACATTGATTTTCCGGCTGTGTTGTGCGGCATAACCAAACCATCTATGTACACAGGCGGACGCCCCAGTCCTCAGGAAATTGATCCCCATTTCGGTGAACGCCAGCCGTACTTTGTCATTTACCCTTTTGCCAAAACCACCGACTGGTATCTCAAGAGCCGCGAGGATCGGCAGGAGTTGATGAATGGGCACATCACCATTGGGCGCAAGTTTCCGACGATTCAGCAACAGTTGCTCTATTCTTTCGGCATACAGGATCAGGAATTCATTGTTGCCTATGAAATGGACGATCTTCCACTTTTCTCGGATCTGGTTCAGGATCTTCGCGCCACCGAGGCACGCACCTATACGCTTCTAGATACGCCGATCATTACCGGCATGCTGCGTACGCCGAAAATGCTGGCCGACATGGTCGCCGGTGCCTGAGCGAGGGTGTATGTCTGAATTTAATGACAATTTCCTGCGCGCATGCCGTCGCGAGTCGGTGGATCGCATTCCGGTGTGGTTCATGCGTCAGGCCGGTCGCTACCAGCCCGAATATCGAAAGATTCGTAAATCGCTGTCGCTCATGGAAATCGTCCACACGCCGGATGTTTGCGCCGAAGTGACACTCTTGCCCGTGAAGCAACTCGATGCGGACGCGGCGATTCTCTTTTCGGACATCATGACACCGATTGGTGCCATGGGCGTCGACTTCGAAATTCGCGAAGGTATTGGGCCGTGTATTGACAACCCACTGCGCACCGCATCCGATGTCGCACGCGTGCGTCAGGTGGATTTTGAAACCGAGTTGCCGCACGTCCGGGAAACCATTGCGATGCTGCGTCGTGAGCTGTCGGTTCCTTTGATCGGATTCTGCGGTGCGCCGTATACGCTGGCTTGCTATCTTGTCGAAGGCGGGCCATCAAAGCACTACGCTCACGTCAAAAGCATGATGTATGGGGACACAGAGACATGGCACCGGTTGATGGAATCCTTAACCGATGGCATGATTGATTATTTGCGTTTTCAGGCAGACGCTGGCGCGCAGGCCTTGCAAGTCTTTGACAGTTGGATTGGCAGTCTGGCAGCTTGCGATTACCGTACCTATGTAAAGCCGCACATGACGCGCTTGTTTGAGGCGATACGCGCATCAAGCGATGTGCCCGTACTTCATTTCGGAGTGAATACCGGACATCTCCTCGAAGATTTAAAGGATGCGGGGGGGCAGGTCATTGGTATCGACTGGCGTACAGAATTATCTGAGGCACGTCGGCGTCTGGGACCTGATGTCGCGCTTCAAGGCAATCTGGATCCTGGGTTAATTCTGGCACCCGCAGAACAGCGCCGCGCGCGTGTTGATGAGATTCTTTCGCAAATGTCGATGAATGGACACATTTTCAATCTGGGGCATGGTGTCCTTCCGATGACGGATGGTGCCGTGTTGCGCGACGTCGCCGATCAAGTTCATGCGGCGACGCCGCCTGCAGGGTAAGGATGGCCGCTCATCGGCCGATCATAGGCATGAAGAGAGCTATTCTGGTACTTGCACACGGGGCTCCAAATGCGCTTGAGGATGTCGAACCCTTTCACACCGATATTCGCCGCGGCAACAAACCGCCCCCGGCGTTACTCGAAGAACTCATGGGTCGCTATCGCTCCATTGGTGGCGCGTCACCGCTGCTGGGAATGACCCAGCGTCAGGCCAATGCATTGGCGGCGAGAATGGGCGGCGATGTTGTCCCCTATGTTGGCATGCGGCATTGGACGCCTTGGATCAAGGACACCGTCGAGCAGATGTCGCGTGACGGCATCGACGAAGCTGTTGTTCTGGTGATGGCCCCGCATTACTCCAGCATGAGCATCGCCAAATACCGCGCCTTGGTCGATGACGCCAACCAAGCGCTGCCGAAGCCCATGCAGATGCGGTTCATAAACTCTTGGCATACAGAGCCCGCTTTTGTATCGAGCCTGGAGAAGCGCGTCCAAAAAGCGTTGGAACACTTTTCCACAGCAGAACGCGAAAGCCTGACCGTGCTTTTCACCGCTCACAGTCTACCGGAAAAGATTCTTAAGAATGGCGACCCCTATCCGGAGCAATTACTCGAGACCAGCCGTTTGGTCGCCAAGGCGGCCGGTATTGAGAACTGGCGCTTCGCCTTTCAAAGCGCGGGCCGAACGAGCGAGCCTTGGTTGGGGCCTGACATTCTGACCGTCTTGGATGAGCTCGCGTCTGAGGCGAAAAGCACCGCATTGGTTTGTGTTGTGGGCTTCGTTGCGGACCATCTGGACGTGCTCTATGACATCGATGTTGAAGCAAAATTGCACGCACGTGGCCTTGGTATACACCTCGAACGGATTGAGATGTTGAACGACGATTCTGTCCTGATTCAGGGCCTTGCCAACGTCGCGCAACGCGCTTTTGCGTCGATGTCGTCCGCGGTATAGGCAGGCCGGAATGGTGCTCGTTTAAGCGCTCGCAGCACGGTGCAGCTACGTTTTTGTTGTCCAACAGCCGCGATTCATACGACGGTTGTGTGAGACTCAGGCCCTGAAAACCGGCGGAGCCCGGCGGGCTCCAGCCGTTCTTGTGGAGAGGGAGGCGCTATTCGGTTCGTAAGTTTCCCATGGAGCCCGGCGGTCTCCGCCGGCTTGCCCGCCGTAGCGCGGAGCCGAAGGAGGGATCTTTCTTGCTTAAGTCGCTGTTCCCAAGTCCCATCGTGCTAAGCAAAAGGTGGATCCTTTTTTTGCGGGCAGGCTCACACGGTCTACTTTGTTGAGGCAGGCTCACGTGACTTGCGCATCACTTGACGCTGCGCCAACGTCTTGAGTGCGATTTGCGCTTCTTTCCAATTGGGCTTTAGCTCAAGGGCGACCACAACTTCGCGAATGGCGGCGTCGATATGGTTTTCCGCCGCCAGCGCGACGGCATAGGTGTAGCGCATGTTGGGGTCGTCGGGGTGCATCTCGACCAGACGCGCATAATGAGGCAACGCGGCCGCACCCTGTCCTTGGTTTTGCAGGAGCGTGGCGAGGTTGAGTCGCGCCTCCACGTAGCCCTCGTCTAGTGCGACGGCCTTAGCGTAGGCGTCGCTCGCCTCTTTATGCGCCGCCATGGCTTCAAACACGGCGCCCATATTGTTGTAGGCCTTGGCGTTGTTCGGATCCCGTATCAGCGTCTTTTCGAATTGCGACAAGGCCGCCTTATTTCTGCCGACCGTCGCATAGACGCCGCCCAGATTCAGGTAGCCCGCGGAATTATGCGGCGCTCGTTTGATGGCGTGTTTAAATGCGCTTTCGGCCTCTTCATAACGTTGCATCACAAAATAGATGTTTCCCAAGTTGTTGTAATAGCCGCCTGCATATGGATTCAGCGCCACCGCCCGTAGACAGAAAGGCTCGGCTTTCGCATGTTGGCCGGCACGTGCCAATGCGGTGCCAACGTTGTGTTGAATGCTGGCGTAATAGGGCGCCAGCGCGGCGGCGGATTCCCACATGTACGCGGCTTTGCCAAAGCTGCCAAACTCCGTATAAAGCCGCGCCAAGCTGGTCGTTAACTGAAAGTCGTTCGGTTGAGCACGTCGTCGTTCCTCATAGGTCATAACATGACGAACCCGCTCGGCCTCGCTTTGACGGCTCTGAAGAAGCGTCACGCGATTGACGTGGCGCTGTACGCGATCCAAATGGTCAAACTGCTGGGTGAAGGGCGGGCGGCGCACGATGTCGAGAATCGACAGCGCCATGTGATATTCGTCCCAAACGGTCAGCGCCAGCGCATGGGCGCATGCCTCCCTGCCGGGTGGGGGCGCTGCGGCTAGCGCTTCGAACCCTTCTGTTTTTGCCAGCGCTTCAAACAAACAGCGCGCCACAACGTAATGCCCATCGAAATTCAGATGAACGTGTTCGTGGAAAAAGTCGTCGCCGGGACAGGACGTACTGTTCATGGCTTCCGATTGCATCGCGGCTTCCGCGTCCGCAAGCTGCACGCTTCCGGCGTTTGCCTGCTGAGCAACACGGCGGACAACGGCGTTCAATTCGGAATCGGTGCGAAAGTGCAGTCCGTCTCTATTGCGTGCGCTCCTGTATAGGGCGGCCGCTCGTTCCGTATCACCGCTGACTTCCAAGCATTGGGCCAACCGGAACTGCAGTTCGGCGTGCTCGGCGTCAATCTGACTCGCATCCTCATAGGACTTGATGGCCAATGCAAAACGCGCCTGTGCTTGATGGTTGGTTCCCTCTGAGAAGGCGTTTAACCAGTCGGCGTGTTTTTGGCCACGCGGCGCATGTGAAAATACCGACGCGAACGGCGACGCCTCACGCAAATTCGTGGGCACCGTGCAAAATAGTACGGCGGGTCCCTCGTCCGCGTTGGCGAGGTTGCGTATATCCTTGAGGTTCTTTTCGAAATGGCGGCGAACGCTTCCCAAACGGCGGTCATCGTAGGCAATGGGGGTTTCTGTGAACATCGCCATGCCGCCCCAATGGCGACCGCTCTGCGCGGGCGTTGCGGTCGCCAGCGTGAGGCGGTCGCGCCACTGGCCTAAACGGGTGCCGGATACCCATTGCCGAAAGCGAATCGCGCTGAGACTGGAACTGTGCCGCCCAAACGCGGTACCCGGGCCGTAGGGCCCAACCACCTCCGTGTTGCCCAGGTAGGTAATAATGGCATCAACATCGTTGGCGCGCGCTTCTTTACCAATTAAACGGGCCACGTGGGAATTGATAGCAACCGATGCGGCGTTGATGATTTCATAGCTTGTGTCTGGATCGGCGTCGCGCAGCATATGTTCAAGGATGCGTCCGAAGCCGAAGCCGACGTTCGGAAAACCAGCAGCTACGGAATCACCCAGAATCAGAACACGCCGTGTTTGAGGGCCCTTTTCCCGTGGGATGTGGAAGGACACTGGGTCTCTTGCCATGGCGGGTGGAAAATAGCGCCATGCAAAGCGCGGATTGGCACTTAAATGCTGCCCATCCGGCGTGGGCAGGATGAATCGAGGGTCGTATCCGCTTCCGGCCGCCCGCAACAACGCTTCTGTCAGGCCTATGAGGGCAAGGGTCGCAAGGCATGCGGCCCCGATTCGGTAGCCTGTTCTCGTGGGAATCCATTTGATGACCATGAGCGCATACCTTACCATGCCTGACTACGAATCCAATCTCGGAGTGCGAGATTGCTGTTGCTGCGGCGTTAGAATCACTATGTCATTTAATTCACTTCCTTTTCTGCTCTTTTTTCCAATCGTTCTGGCCGTCTATTACCTGATGCCGAAACGGTGGTGCAGTGTTTGGCTGCTTGCGGCGAGTTACTGCTTCTACGCTGCTTTCATTCCAGCCTTTCTGCTGCTTTTGCTGACGTCAACGCTCGTTGATTATGTGGCTGGACGAGCGATGACCGCTCCGGCGACGCCCCGCCAGAAGCGCGGTTGGCTGATCGCCAGTTTACTCGTCAATCTCGGGCTGCTTTGTGCATTCAAATACGGAGGCCTGCTTGTTTACACCGTAGAGCAGGTCGCCGCGTTACTCAGTGGGGAGGGGGGCTCGGCAACCGCGCTGGCAAGTGTGGTCGTACCCATCGGTATTTCCTTCTATACGTTTCAAACGCTTGGCTATGTCATTGATGTCTACCGCGGCGACGTGCGTGGGGAATCAAATCTGGTGCGATTCGCTTTGTACGTGGCCTATTTTCCACAACTGGTGGCGGGCCCCATTGAGCGTGCGAAACGACTCATTCCGCAACTCGCGGAGCGCAAGGTCTTTGAATCGGCGCAACTAATGGATGGTCTACAGCTGATGGCCTGGGGCTTTTTCAAGAAGCTGGTTATCGCGGATCGTGCCGCGTTGTTGGTTGAACCCGCATTCAGTCGACCTGAATCCGTCGGCACAATGCAAGTCCTTCTCGGACTGTACGCATTCGCTATTCAGATATATGCTGATTTTTCCGGTTACACCGACATCGCACGCGGGGCCTCGCGTTGCCTCGGCATCGAACTGTGCATAAACTTCAAACGCCCATATAGCGCCGATTCGCTGCGTGATTTTTGGCGCCGCTGGCACATCTCGCTATCGACCTGGTTCCGGGATTATCTCTATGTTCCGCTGGGTGGCAGCCGCAAGGGACTGATGCGCCAGTGTCTGGCCATCATTGTCGTCTTTCTTATTGGCGGTCTTTGGCACGGCGCGAGTTGGATGTTCGTCCTGTGGGGCGCTGTGCACGCCGCCCTGCTGGTGGCTGAAGCGGTCGCAGGCCATCTGTTCAGACCGCATGCCGTTTCGTCATGGTGGGTACGCCTCTGTCGACAATGTGTGGTGTTCCATCTGGTCACGCTGGCGTGGATTCCGTTTCGAGCGACGTCACTCGATGAGGCTGGCGCCATATGGCGTGCCCTGTGGGGAGCGGGTGCGTCGGTGCCCCAATACGCCCCGGTTCTCGGGTGGCCGGGGTTCACGGTGTTGGGGCTGTCTCTCGTCGCGATGCTCCTGATTGAGCGTGTCGCAGAGAATCCACATTGGGCGCAGCGTATTCAACGAGGGCGGGGGTGGCAACAGTGGTGCCTGCTCTGTTTATTGGGTGCGGTGGTGTTTCTTTTCGGTGTAACAGAAACCCGAACGTTTATTTATTTTCAGTTCTGACCGCGCCGTCGGCGAACTCAGAACTTGCGCGCGTGTGTCTGGATGGCTTCTGTCAGTTCCGCCATGCTGAAAGGCTTTGGCATGAACTTGCGGACGCTTTCGAACTGCTTGAGCTCTTCATCCTCATAATCAGCATGCCCTGCCATGAGAATCGTCGGCACGTCCAAGCCTTCGCTCTGCATGAGCAAGAGCAGCTCAATGCCATTGATGCGTGGCATGTTGATATCCAACAGCATGCAGCGGCAATCTTCTATCTTCAGGTGTCGATACGCATCCGCACCGTCAACAGCGGTCTCTACCCGGTAGCCGCAGTCCGCGAGGGCTGCCTTAAGTAAATCGCGCAATTGTTCGTCGTCATCTACAACAAGAATCATTTCCCACCTCTTTTAATATCGTCGCTTGTTGGCTCTATTTGTACAAGAAGGCGCGTCAGGAAACAATGGATTTGATTTCGTTTCACTAGCCTGAATTATTCACGAACCCATCGACAGTAGTCACAACATTATGAACACCAGAGTTTAAACCACGGATTACACGGATGGTACGGATTTTTGGAACTGTTCTGTTTCTATCCGTGGAATCAGTGTAATCCGTGGTCTTCTTCGTTTCGCAAAATGTTGATGAATAGATCAGGCTAGTGATTTCGTTTCGAGAAAATTGATGGGCTAACTCAGCGTATAGGTGGCATTCGCTCTCTTCTGGGCTTATGCAGAATAGGTGTTTTTGATGACGACGTCATCGAGATTCAACTGACCTGGGCGTGCCCAAGGTTCTTTGGTGCCTTTTCCTATGGCGACGAACATGGCGATGACATGATCGTTGGGCAGATTGATCAATTTGCCGACGGCGTCATAATCAAATCCGTCCATGGGGCAAGAATCATAGCCAAGAGCCTTGGCGCTGAGCATCAGCGTCTGTGCCACAATGCCGCAGGAACGCATCGCTTCGTCGCGTTGTACCTGATCCTTGTCACGGTAGTAGGCGTCAATGGCGGGAAGCATAAACTCCTGAACGGGTTCGGGCGCGTTCACCCAGTACCGTGATGGTTCCTTTTCCCACGATTTCAGATCTGCGCAAAGAACGATAAACAGGGAGCTGTCCGTGACTTGGGACTGATCCCATGCGGCTGCGCGAATGGATTTTCGCAACTCCGGGTCATCAACAACAACGAGGCGCCAGTTTTGAATGTTGAAGGCCGTTGGTGAAAGGATGGCCAGTGAGAGAATTTTGTTCGTCTCTTCGGCGGTCATGTCGTGATTGGCATCGTAATGTTTAACGGCGCGTCGTGATTGAATCGCGGTAATCGTGTCCATCGTGTCTCCCAGTGGTTAAAAACGCGTAAAATGATCTCGTAAGAGGTTACAGTAACAAATCGCGTTGCGTCACGCATCGGTTTATATTTTGTCAATGTCGTAAAAAACGGCACTGTCGGGCGTGTGCCCAAAGGAGGTCAGTTGTGAAACGTATTGTGACAAAACTAACGTTGTGCGGTGTTCTTGGTCTTTTGCCGTCTGTTGCGATGTTGGCGGATGATTTGGGTCCGGCCATGTTAAAGGCCATCAGCCAAAATGACCTCGACGCGGTGACACTTCAGTTCGCGGAAGGCGCATCGGTCAATGCCACGAATAGCGCTGGTTGGGCCGCGCTGCATTATGCCGCTGTGCGCGGTTATGCAGATATCGCGGGTCGACTCATTGAGGGCGGCGCCAATGTCAATGCGGCGACGCAACGGCGTAAGACGGCGCTCCATCTCGCTTCCGAGCGCGGCCGTGACGACGTCGCCAAATTGCTCGTCAAGCATGGCGCTGCGCTTGACGCGGAAGATCAAGACGGATGGACCCCACTTCATTTCACCGCCGTGAAGGACAATGTGCCACTGACGATCTTTCTCATTGATGCAGGGTCTGCAATCAATGCGCAGAGCCATGGTGGTGGGACGCCCTTACACGAGGCTGCTGCCAGCTCAGGATCCGAGATGATCGCCCTCTTGCTGAAGCGCGGCGCCGATCCGTCGCTGCGTGCGACGAACGGGAAGACGGCGCTTGATTACGCGATCGAGTTAGAGAATGCCGCTGCCGCTGCGCTTTTGAAAAGCAAGTGAGTCAAGCGCACGGGAACGTTGACGCGTCTTCAAGCCGCTACTGCAGCCATCAAAGCACAGGTGCCATTAAAGCACAGATGTTTTCGCGAATGCGGGCTCCAGTTGGACGATTGCGCCATTGCACCAGATCAACGCGGCTGCTCAGTGCCAAATCTTCCAGGATGATTTGCTTGAGCTCATTCGCAAACGGTTCGTCGAATACTGTGAATGCCGTTTCATAGTTCAAGCGAAGGCTCCGGTTGTCGAGGTTGACGGTGCCGATGACGGCAATTTTGTCGTCCACAACCAGAGCCTTGGCATGCAGTAGGGGTGGGGGGCGCAAAAAGATCTCAATGCCGGAATTTAGCAATTCTTCGAAGAACGCCCTCGCCGCGAGGGCGACGATTGGATGGTTTCCGATTTCGGGCATAAGCAGTTTGATGTTTACGCCGCGTAGGGAGGCTAGCCGCATTGCGCGCAGAATATCGGGCGGCGGCACGAAGTATGGCGTAACGAGCAGCACCTGATCGGTTGCTGCGGCGAGTGCGGCGCAGAAAAGGTCGGTGAGGGATTCAACGTCAGAGGAAGGGCCGCCGTTGACGAGGCTAATCAAGGACTGACCTGATGGCGTAATTAACGGGAAGTGGCGCTCGCACAGCAGTTGGCTGGCGTCTTCGTCGGACATGAAGTGCCAGTCCCGCAAAAACGTGTATTGCAGTTCGTGCACAATTGGGCCGCGAACGAGAAAGTGGTAATCGCGGATCGGCTCGCCCTGCGGGCGTGTGGTGTTTTCAACGTGCAAGTTGATGCCGCCAATGAACGCGATCTTGCCATCTATGATGAGCGCCTTGCGATGGTTGCGCAAATTGATCTGGAAACGCCACTTGAATAGATCCATTTGATGCCACGAGTCGATGTGAAAGTTGGGGATTTTGGCATAGGGCTTCAACATGCCGAGTAGCCAGGCGCTGGTGGATCCAATGCGGTCATACATCAGACGTACAACGATGCCTTGTCGCGCTTTGGCGGCCAGATGCTCTAGGAACAGATGGCCGGTGGCATCATTGCCCAGAATGTAGGTTTGCAGGTGGATGTGATCCGTTGCGTTGTCGATGGCGCTCAGCATTCGCGGAAAGGTCGCGTCGCCCCCAACAAGGGCTTCAATGGCGTTGCTCCCTAGTAGCGGGAACTCATCACCGAAGCGATTCATTGTTTTGACAAGCGTACGTGCAGTTTCGTCCGCCGGTGCGTCGGCCATGGATTCCCGTAGTCGTCGCCAGTAATCCAGCGGCATGGTTTCGGATTCTCGCGTTTGGCGTTCGGCGCGAAACGCGTCGTTGGCGCGTTGCGTTCGCCAGGCTTTTTGCGGCACGCGTGTGACGCCCAGCATCAAGAAGAGAAGCGGCCCCACAATGGGGAAGGACCATGCAAGCGTGAGCCAGAGGAGGGTCGACGCGCCTTCGCGTCGGCGTCGTAGGCAATATGCGGCGACGCCGATGAATCCAAGGATATGGAATATCGGGATCGCAATCAAAGCGGTTCGGCGAATGACGTCAGGAATCATTCACGCAGTGTAGCTAGCCGAGGGCTGCGGCGCAATGTGTCTTGCGATATGTCTGTTGCGCCGTGGTGTTGGGCTGGTCGGGTTGTCTGGGGTGGTGCTGTTTAGAAGGCGCCGTTGACAAAAATCATACCATGGAAACTGGCCGTCGGCTCCATGTTGAAGTTCATGAGGCCAATCTGCCAACCCTGTCGGTTGTTTGCGATGTTCACCGCGCCGATTTGCAGCCAGTTATTTTCGTTGGCGTAGTTGGCGAAGCCAAGTTGCAGGCCTTGGAGCTTGTTGGAGCGGTTAAATACGCCCAGCTGCATGCCGCGCATTTCCCCCGCGAAATTGAATAAACCACCCTGAAAGCCGGTTGCCTGCCCCTTGACTGAATTGCCTAGGCCGAGGGCTGCGCCCATAAAACGCTCATCCGCGAGGTTGATAAGGCCTAAATCTAAACCGGTCATGGCAAGGTTGTCGCCGATGATGTTGAGGCGCGCTCCTTTGACTTCCGCGTGATCGTTGAAAATCTGTACGCTTGGCACGAGTGCGACATTGAGGCCTTTGCGCTGCCCGGCGTGTGATTCGGTGACACCCGTAGCGGCGAGAATAAGTGCTGTCAGCACGATCGGAAAAGGTTTCATCATTGGGTGCTCCTTGAATGTCCAGTAGTAGGTCCGTTTAAATATCAGTCCCGCTAGCATAAATGGCCTGCGGCTAGGGTCAAGGGCGAAGCGTCGCTGTTCGATGACAAAATTGAATCACAAGCATCCCGTCGGCCAAAGAAAAGATTACCACTCGCTACGCTCGTTTGCGTCAATTTAACGCCGCCGGGCCGTGCATAATGTTGCAAACGCGTTATCTTTGAACGGAAATTTGGAGTGCGGTGGCAGAGGGTGAGGAACGAACCCGGCGACACCGCTTTTCTTCAGGGCTGAGTTGAACGAAGGTGTGCTTCTACCACGCGAAACGTGAACAGAGATGCGGCCGTGCCTCTCGGGCTCTGCAAAAGCGGTGTCGCCGGCTCGTTCCTCGCCTCTGCCACCGCACTCCAAATCAAGACTCCGAAAGATGTGCGGTATAACGAGGGCTTTACCCATCGAGCCGCCCATAGCGCTGAAAGTACGCTATATGTAATGGGAAAATTGGCGTGCGGTGGCAGAGGGTGAGCTTGCCCTGCACCGTGCCGAGGAACGAGGCTCTAGTGCAGGGCAAGTTCACCCGGCGACACCGCCTTTCTTCAGGGGCTGTGGTGAATGGTGAACGAATACGTACTTCCACAACGCGAAACTTGGACGAAG
>JBLHHU010000051.1:0-16967 GCA_047615735.1 Kiritimatiellia bacterium
TAGCTGCTGCCTTTTTCTTAGGAGCGGCTTTCTTTTTAGCTGCTTTCTTAGGAGCGGCCTTCTTTTTAGCTGCCTTCTTAGGAGCGGCCTTTTTCTTGGCTGCTTTCTTAGGAGCGGCCTTCTTCTTGGCTGCCTTCTTAGGAGCGGCCTTTTTCTTGGCTGCTTTCTTAGGAGCGGCCTTCTTCTTGGCTGCTTTCTTAGGAGCGGCCTTCTTCTTAGGCGCTGCTTTCTTAGCAGCGGCCTTCTTCTTAGGCGCTGCTTTACGCTTCGCTGCTGCCTTTTTCTTAGGAGCTGCTTTACGCTTCGCTGCGACCTTCTTCTTAGCCGGAGCCTTCTTTTTGGCTGCCTTCTTCTTTGCTACCACGACAATCACCTCCTTTTGTCTCAACACATATGTGTTGAGTAGTTTGGTAGGCCGTGTGATTGCCTGTTTCAGCAGACCGAAGTCTGACAATTGAATCAGGCAGCATTCACAGCACTTTTCAGCTACCACCGGAACAACGTGCATCACGCTGACACATGTTGAACAAGTTTGAAAAAAAGTACATCTAATGTGTCATCACGTCAACACCCTCGAACACTTTTTTTTGCTTTTTTTTCTAACCCAATTACTGACCTTTTTTAACACTACGTAGCACAGCACCCTGCACTACGTAGTACAGAGTTTGGCAATGGCGCTCCACACACACAGTTTCGGAGAAGCGAAAACGACACTCGACAGACGCGCACGCTCCTTGCAACCCTTTCGACATGTCAAGTCACGTCGCCCATGGTATCGGCCTACCGTAAGTACTTAAAAGAAAAACCGGGACGCGTCGTTTCTTTACAATAAAAGGAGCACGGATTCGTTAATCCTGCAGAAACACATTATGATTCACGACTTACACCAATTCAGATTTCATGCCATTTCGCACTTTGCATGGGCTAATCCCCGCCGCGCATGCATGCTATGCGCCCTTTTGGCGTTGCTTTGCATCACCCGCGCATACAGCGATGCTGCCGCGGCGCCATCCGTACGCGAGGTCCCTGCGGCCCACATTCAGAAGGGCAGTTCTGCGATTGATCGCCTCCTTTTGTCGGAGCAACATCGGCACGGCATACGTCAGGAGCGCAACGTTTCACATGAAACATTTCTCCGTAGAAGCTACTTACATATTGCCGGACGAATTCCAACATTTTCCGAAACGGAGTCTTTTGTAAACGACGCGCACCCGAAAAAACGATCTCACCTCATCGACAACTTACTCGATTCAGAAGCTTACAATCACCACCGTTTTACCTTTTGGGCCGATCTGTTGCGCGCACAGAGCCGCATGTCGGGATTGCAAGGCCAAGCCACAGGTTCGCCCTATTTGGAATGGATCAAAGCCGCCATCGCCGAGAACAAGCCCTATAATAAGATGGTTCGCGAGTTGGTTGCTGCCGAAGGCGCTTATTGGGAGTCAGGCAATGGTTCGGTCGGTTACTACTTCCGTGATCGCGGCATGCCGCTCGATAATATGGCCAATACGACGCGTGTTTTTCTAGGCACGCGTATTGAATGCGCGCAGTGCCATGATCATCCTTTCGAAAAATGGACGCAGCTCGACTTTTTTGAGATGGCAGCGTTTACCAGTGGTCAGGGAAATCTGGTCCTGGATAAGTTCCAGGATACGCGACGCCAAATCAAACAAATGGAAAAGACACGCAATTTCAGCCCGGAAATCTCACGCCTCGGGCGTCCGCTTATCCAGCTACTAAGTGCAGGCCTGGATAACACCGGTAACGGCACGATTCGCCTTCCCGCCGATTACGCATACGAGAACGCGAAACCCAAAGCGGTTGTTAAGGCCGCTCCCCTTTTCGGCGATTTGGTTCCGCTAAATCATTCGGACGCATCGAAAAACAAGGGCGCTGAGAAAAATGCGCGTCAACGAAAGCAGAACCGCTCAACACCAGGCATTGGCTCTCGCGAAGCGTTCGCAGACTGGATCATCGACACAAATAATCCGCGATTCACACGCGTGATCGCGAATCGCTTGTGGAAGGACGTATTTGGACGAGGGCTCTTCGAGCCGGTCGACGACCTGAACGACGACACCGCCTGCTCGCATCCACAGTTGATGGCGTATCTGGAGTCGCTGATGATCGATCTCAACTATGACACAAAGCAGTTCCTGCGTGTGCTCTACAACACCCAGGCGTTTCAGAAACCTGTGGTGTCACGCGATATTGCCCCGTCCGAAACCTTTTACTTTGAAGGGCCATTGCTTCGGCGCATGTCGGCGGAACAGATGTGGGATTCATTGCTTACGTTAACGGTGCCGGATGTGGACGCGCGAAAAGGCCGGGATAATGCGGCAGTGATGCGATACGCCTATGAGAAATACAAAGACTATTCCGCATCACAGCTGGTCGATGAAATCGAACGCCTCCTGTCATCCAACAACAATGACTCCATGCAGCGACCGAACATCTTTCAACCGCTTCGGAACCTGTACAACATCGAAATGTCGTCCGAAGCAGGCCGCATGGAAGCCCCGCTGCGCAAGCAGAAGGAGCTGCGCGAGAAACTTCGTGTCGCGGAAAAGCGTAAACGTTCAGGGGAAGTGCAACGACTGAGGCGGCTGCTACAAGAAAAGGGACTCAACAATCCCGCTTTGCGCAACCCTGGCTTTGTACGCGCCGCCGAACTGCCCTCACCCGCCCCTGCCGGTCATTTTATCCGCGAATTTGGCAGCTCCGACCGCGAGCAGATTGCCAACGCCAGCGACGCCGCGTCTGTACCGCAAGTGCTTTCACTGATGAATGGTTTCGTCGACAACACCTTACTACCCAATAAGCAAAGCGAGTTGTGGCGGACCGTGAATGCCGCAGGAACCAACAACGATCGCATCACGATCCTTTATAAGACCCTATTAAATCGCGAACCCAGCCGAACCGAGATGACACAATCGACACGTGACATGCGGGCGCGTAACGATGAAGCCTTAGAAGACCTGCTCTGGGTCATCGTGAATTCTCGTGAATTCATGTTCGTACTTTAACCCATTCGAGGACAGTCCATTGGAGATGAACGATGCAAAGTGAACTGAACAGGCTTAACGGTTATTCACGACGAAAATTCATGTCGTACTCCGCCAAATCGTTACTCGGCGTCGGCGTCGCGCCCATGCTGGCCAATACGGTTGCCAGCGACACACGTGCCGAGCAGCTCGCGGCCCATTCTCCCCGAGCCCGCAATGTCATCTATCTTTACATGACAGGCGGCATGAGCCACATCGACACATTCGACACCAAGCCGGGCAAAGAAACACAAGGTCCGGTCGAATCCGTCAAAACGGCGGTCACGGGTCAGCGCATCAGCGAATACCTTCCCGGTATGGCAGGACAGATGGACAAGGTTGCCGTGCTCAACGGCATGCACTCGACACAGGGCGCGCATGAAACAGGCCAGTACTTCATGCACACAAGTTACCTCAAACGCGGCACGATATCGCACCCCAGTCTCGCCACATGGGCCATGAAGCTAGGTGGCCGGCTAAACACGACGCTTCCTGGCAGCGTTGTGGTCAATGGCGGCAGCGGCGCTATTGGGCACGGTTTCATGGATTCGCGCTTCGGCCCGCTCGGCATCGGCAACCCTGAGCAAGGCTTGCAACATAGTAAACTCGCAAAAGGTGTCAGTGAAGATCGCTTGCAGCGACGTCTAGACATGGCAAACACGCTAAATGATAAGTTTTTAAGAGAACACAGTACCCGCAAGGTACGTGACTACAACGCACTATACGATGAAGCCTTACGCATGATGCACAGCAGCGACCTCGGCGCATTCGATATTAGTAAAGAAACAGCAGGACTTCGTGCGGCCTATGGCGACAACAGCTTTGGACAAGGCTGCCTGCTTGCGCGCCGCCTGGTTGAGCATCGCGTTCGATTTGTCGAAGTACATCTGGGCGGCTGGGATACACACAATGATAATTTTGAGCGTGTCAGGGAGCGGGCCACACTGCTCGATCAGGGAATGAGCACGCTACTGGCCGATCTGGATCGACGCGGCATGCTCGAGGAAACGCTGGTTGTGCTCTCCACGGAGTTCGGCCGCAGTCCGAACATCGTGCAAACGAATGGCGGACGCAACCATCACCCGAAAGCCTTTTCCTGTCTACTCGCTGGTGGTGGTGTTCACGGCGGCATCAACTACGGCAGCACCGACGCAACCGGACACGAAGTAGCGACGGGCAAGGTCACCGTCCCTGACTTCAACGCGACCATCGCACACGCGCTAGGATTGCCGATCGATCACGTGGAAACATCCCCGTCGGGTCGACCTTTCAAGATTGCCGACAAGGGTCGGCCGGTTTTCGAACTATTTAGTTAAGGTGACATGATGCGTCCCCGTACGATCCCGATCGCCCACCCTATCGCTATCTATCTCAGCATGGTCTGCTTGGGCCTTCCTGCACGTGCCCTTTCGGCAGATAATATCCAGTTCGAACAGGATATTTGGCCAATCATTGAGAGCAGCTGCCTTGACTGCCACCTCCCAACGCATGTCGTTAAAGGAAAGATAAAGAAGCCCAAAGCCGGACTGGTACTCAACTCAGCCAGCGCGATCATGCGCGGCGGTGATAATGGTGCCGTGGTCGTCCCAGGGAACCCGCTCAAGAGCTCTTTGTTCACCTTGACCATGCTGGACCCTGATGACGACGACGTCATGCCAGCGAAAGGCGACGCCCTGACGGAATCCCAGCAGGCCCTTCTACATAACTGGATCAAACAGGGCGCCGAATTTGGGAGATGGCTGGGTGCCGCGGACACAACGCCAGATGGGAAAAAGCGCGTCGAACGCCTGACAACTCGCGCGCATCCGCTAGATGTGCTCGCAGCAGACCTTCAGAAGATACCGCAAAACAGCCTTGCGCGTTACACCCGCGCGACGGTAACGCAAGTGTCGAAGGAGAACCCCCTGCTGCGGCTGGCCTACGATCAAGACCCAACGCAAGTCACCGATAGCGATATTGCGCAACTGGGCCCTCTCGGGAATCATCTAACGATCATGCGTCTGGCGCATACACGGACCACCGACAAGAGCATGCCTTGGATTGGGTCACTGAAACGCCTAACACGCTTGGATCTTCAAGATACCGGCATTACCGACGCGGGCCTCGCCCATTTACGCACATTGCCAGCGCTCGTTAGCCTCAACCTCAATCATACAGCAATCTCTAACGACGGTTTACGCCATTTGGTCGCGCTAAATAATCTGGAACATCTCTATTTATGGAAAACAGAGGTGACAGATATTGGGTTCAAGGAATTGGGTGAGGCCATGCCAGAAACAGACATTCGCTACACCGGCTTGCTCCCCTACCCTGAGACGGCTCCTACAAATAGCCTCTCCGCGGATTCAGACAGGCGTAGTCGACGCAAGAAGCGTTGATCAACGAACTAGAGCCTGATCGATTCATCAACATCATGACGAGAATGCATAGATTGCTTCAGATCAGGGGCTTATTGGTGAATGGCGGGCGAAGGCGGGCAGGTGCACGTCGAGGGCGGCATGCGCCAATAAGTTCTTGAGATGGCGTGAGATATACATTCTCAGTAGATTTTGGTGTATAGATCAGGCTAGATGTCTTTACGCCACCCGATGGAAACCAGTCGATCCTGCCCCGGCTGAGGCCCGTTCAGGTCTTCATGAACTGGCAAGCCCAGCTCGATCTCAATGGTCTGCCCCTTGAACCGTTCGCCAGGCAACTTCAGTTGGGCGCCAAGGAATATCGAGGATCGTGTGCCACCCTGTATATTCGGATTCGCAACAGGTGCGATGGTCGGATTTAAATCGGGATCGGAGCCGTCGATATCGTCCCACGATTGAAAAGCACCTTTAAGGGACACATCTACCCACTGCGTGCACGCGCGGCGCATCCATGCACTGATAAGGTATCGATCACCGAGGCTGTACCCCCGCCCATTCCGCCCAAGGCGCTGCGTCCAGTTGAATTGCGTTCCCCAGCTCATCGCTGTAGAACCTGCAGAGTAGCTAATGCCAGAAAGCAAATCGAAGGTGCCGGAGCCAACTTGCATGGTATACGGCAATTGTGAATTGGCACCGCGCGGGGTATCCCCTCGTTCATCAATCGACCCTGTCGGCAGACTCATGCCCATCGACAGGGATACGTTGTGATTCGCCTTTTTGTTTATGCGATGCAAGCCCTGCAAACGCATATCCCCGACACCGCCTGATCGAATTGAAAAAGGATCGCCAACGCGCCGTAAGTGGTCCGTGTTTTGACTGATGTAGGGAACAACGGCAATAAAAGACGACGCATCGGAGTGTGCGTAGGTCAACTCGAGAACGTGGGCTTCCTGGGTGATCTTGTTAGGCACCACGGGATACGCTTGCATGACCTCCTCGATGGTAACATCGCGCGTCCCATCCTTGTAGTCACCAAACGTGCTGACCGTATAGCGGTAGCCGATACCCCATTTGCTATCCCGCTGGACGGTGTCTTCCCCTTCTTGAACCGTTCGCTCGATCAAATGCACTTTGAGCAAATCTTCGAGGCTCATATCCATCAGATCAATGGGAGCCGTCTGGCCCCATGCCTGCGTACATAGCACAGCAGCAAGGGAGAGTGCTGCAAATAGACGCCTGAATGTGTTTATGTAACTATATTTCGACTCTTTCATTTCGATATCTTAACAATGTAAGGGTTTTAGTAAATCTTTATTTTTGAATACACAGTGACGCGCACGCTCCTTTCTCGACTATGTGCAGAAAGTCATTCGCAAAAATGAACCGCTGCGATCTATACCCACCAACTTCTACGGTTTGCCGTTGACTTGATATGGCGTGTGCGATAGTTTTCCTCCCTTCCAGACGCGTCTGGTTGTTGCGATTCGTACAACGGACCGCCACAGCAGACGCTTAATGTCCTCAGGACGCTGGTTATGTGTACCCGTAGCTCAATTGGATAGAGCACCTGACTACGGATCAGGAGGTTAGGGGTTCGACTCCCTTCGGGTACACCACTTTTCCCTTTAGCCCTGCAAACGTGTGTTTGTGCGTGGGTGTGTAAGTATGTGAGCAGGAAAAGGCGCTCATTGACCCCGCGGCTCCCAGAGGAATAAAACGCAACGTTCACGACTCCCACACGCACACACATATAACGGATTCTATGGGCGGTTCCTACGCAGGCCAGACCCGAATGCCGCTAACTTAAGCTCTTCCAGCGTCAAAATCTAAAACCATTTACAGAAGGTCGCGAAGGACGCAAAGCCTCAACCACTGCTGCCGGTGGGGCCCACCGGACTCCACGCGGAATAGCAGGGACAGCGTCAAGCGCTCCAACATTGGAGCTCGGCCCGTCTTCGCGCTTCGCGGCTACGCCGTGGCAGGCTGGGCTCCGCCGGTTCTTTCCTTCGTGTCCTTTGCGACCTTCTGTGAAATTCTTAACCGTGCCGTAGGAACCATGCACGGATGACTAGGCTTGTGCCATTCAGACCAGACCCGCAGATTGCAACATCGCGAACGCCTGAATCACGCATTGCATTGACGCGCCTGCCTACGCATAATGCGTCTGTTTTGAACCCGTACAACGCACAGGAACATTGACGTGACCGAACCCGATAACGACGCTATACAGCAACCCGAAGTCATTCTCGACATTGAAGACTTGAATCGCTTGCAGGCGCAAAAACTCAACCAGCGCGTACGCGAAGCACTCGCCAATCAAACCGACGCACGCGAAGCGTCCCTGGCGATCTTTGATCTGCTTGACGAAGATCCCCGCAGTCAGGACGAATGGACCCCGCCCCAGCATGCGTTCTATATGGCAGCACTCTGCGGCTGTCTGGCGCAATCCAGCGGATTCGAATCCGCCATGGCCAACAATGGCCCATGGATGCACGAAGTCATGCAATCCATCGCCCGCATGGACTCTGAAATCGGAATCTTTCTGATGGACGAATTGCGCGCACTGCTTCCCGGAAAATGTTTTCCCTCGGACGATGCCAGCGGCGCGGCAGCCATCGAAGCATGGACCCCGCAGCAGCACCAGAAGCTGAAAGAACTTGAATCCAAATTCGCGGACTACGCCGCCGACCAAATGCTTCTCGATATGGCCTCCTTTGTCAGCACAACAATTGACGAATGGGTCTAGACGCCTCAACCCAAGGAACACATATGGCATCTGATGTAACATCACGCGACGGAATGAATTATGCCCCGGCGCCACGGATCGCCAAAAAAGTCGTCGGACCGGGCGAATTCAATTTTGCGGCAACACACTTTGACCATGGCCACGTGTTCGGTCAGATCGTTGGCCTGACCAGCGCGGGCGGAACGCTCAAGTACGCCTATGATCCAGACCCTAAGAAGCTAGGCAACATTCAGGAAATGTACCCGGACGTCAAAATCGTCTCGCGATACGAAGACATTCTGGAAGATGACAGCATACACTTGGTCACCTCCGCGGCCATTCCCAACGAACGATGCGATGTTGGCCTCATGGCCATGGATGCTGGCAAGGACTACTTCACCGACAAGGGCCCTTTTACCACGCTGGAGCAATTAGAACAGGCCCGCGCAAAGGCAACCGAAACAGGGCGCCGCTACATGGTTTACTATGGCGAACGCATTTCCAATGAGGCCACGTGGTACGCGGGTGAGCTTATTGCCCAGGGCATCATAGGCGACATTCTGCAAGTGATGATCCTTGCACCACACAACCTGAATGCCCCATCGCGGCCGGAATGGTTTTTTGAAAAAGAAAAATACGGCGGCATCATTTCTGATCTGGGCTCCCATCAAGTGGAACAATTTCTGTCGTACACCGGCGCTACAGATGGAAAAGTGAATTTTGCACGCGTCGAAAACTTCAGAAACCCTGACACGCCAGAACTCGAAGATTTCGGCGAGGCCTCCTTTACATCGAATACCGGCGCATCCTGCTATTTTCGCGTCGACTGGTTCAATCCAGGCGGCTTGCGCTCATGGGGTGACGGACGCAGCTTCGTGCTCGGCACGAAAGGCACAATCGAAATCCGTAAATACATCGACGTCGCACGCGAAACCAGCGGCAATCGAATCTTCCTCGTCGACGGCGATTCCGAACAGGAAATCGAATGCGAAGACAAAATTGGATTTCCGTTTTTTGGTCAACTCATTATCGATGTCTTAAATCGGACCGAAAACGCGATGACGCAGGCACACGCTTTCAAGGCTGCCGAGTTGACCCTCCAAGCCCAGCTATTCGCCGACAAAGCACGCATGCCATAGCCCGCATGATGCGCAGCACACATAGCCATGTCTTCCGCAAAATCTGTGGGTGGATTGTCGTCCTTGATCTTGCTATACCCATAGCGCGCGCCTCTATTGAAGGAGTTCGGTTAAGGGTATCCGAGTAAGGGTGGCGGTTAAGAAGGCGAGTAAGTGTGGGAAACAAGGAATCATTTTCATGACGCAGCCTTTTGGACATGAGAAGTTGATTGTCTACAAGAAGGGCATGCGCTTTGTCAAAGTGGGCAGTGGTTTACTCGGTAGCCTGCCTCGGCGGGTTGCGGCATGCTCACGGCGCTCTCGAAGGTTGCAAGCAATGATTGATACACTTTATTGCACCCTTAACCGCCACCCTTACTCGGATACCCTTAACCGATTCGCTTTCAACGATGGGCATCGTGTGGCGTGCCAGAAAGGTAAATCACCCACAGATTCTGCGGAAGTTCCATATATCCAAATCGTACGACCCAAAGATCCAATGGCACGAGTGTATCGTGGCCCCTTGCGCCTCGCCCTTCTATTGCTCTGCATCTTCTTGTGCCATGCTGGCGCTGCAGAACAGCCCGATACAGGGCAAGCCTTCTGGCCCCAATGGCGTGGCCCCGACAGCACGGGCGCGTCCAACACGGCGAAACCACCCACAACCTGGTCAGAAAACCTGAACGTCCGATGGAAACATCCACTCACAGGAAAATCACACGCCACTCCCATTGTTTGGGGTGATTTTGTCTATATCACCACCGCCGACCCCGTCGGCGAACCATTTGCGCCGCGTCACGCCGACGTCGAGGGCGCACACGACAACGTCCCCGTACGGCGGGCCTACGCACATGCGGTGCTTGCGATCCATCGCCGCACCGGCGAAACGGCTTGGCGCACCGACGTAAAAACGGCCATTCCGCATGAAGGCGGACATTATAGCGGAAGCCTCGCCGCTGCGTCGCCATGCACCGACGGTGAACGACTTTATGCCCATTTCGGTTCACAGGGCCTCTTTGCGCTTAACATGCAAGGCAAGCAACTCTGGCAACAGCAGCTCGGCACCATGCAAACTCGCCATGCACATGGCGAAGGCTCATCGCCGGCCTTGCACGGTGATACACTTGTCGTCGCCTGGGACCATGAAGGACAGTCATTCATCGCAGCCTTTGACACGACAACGGGCGAGCAGCGCTGGAAAACCCTACGCGACGTCAACACATCGTGGTCATCCCCTGTCATTATTGCCGATGTCGACCCGCCCCAGGTCGTCATCGCCGCCACCGGACGCGTGCGTGCCTACCGACTCGATACGGGCAAGGAAATCTGGTCCTGCGATGGACTCTCGCGCAACGTTGTTGCCACGCCTGTTTATGGTGACGGGATTCTTTACGCTGCAAACAGTTACGACTGGCAGGCCCTACTGGCAATTCGCGTCGCCGGTGCCACGGGGGACATCACAGCCACAGATCACCTTGTCTGGTCGACCAAGCGGTTGACGCCTTACGTCCCCTCCCCCTTACTCTACAACGACACGATCTATTTCTTACGCCATAACCACAACGTGCTCAGCGGACTCGATGCGCTGTCCGGTGAAGCGCGACACGACCCCGTTCGATTGCTTGGTATGCGCGAGCTTTTCGCATCACCGGTGGCAGCGTCCAATCGTATTTACCTCACCGGACGCGATGGCGTGGTTTCCGTCTATGACACGGCTTCGCCCCCCAAGCGACTGGCCCAGAATCGTCTAAACGACGCGTTCTGTGCTTCCCCCGCGCTAGCTGGGTCCGAGCTCTACCTGCGCGGAGAGCGTTTCCTATACTGCATTTCAGCTGACACGACACCTTAAGTGTAAATGGCGCTTTGATAAATACGGCTTCGGCAATCAAAGGGGATGCGCTGCGCAATCCATACGATTCACGGTTCTCCGCGACATCGTCTTCTCAGGCGCCGAAGCATCCTTGCGGATCGGAGTGCCAAAAACGGAATGTCGCCGGAATCTCGCGCGATAAACCCACCGCTTTTCAAAATTCGCCACTGAAATGATTTAAAAAGCGCCAAGCTTACGACGCCCCACGCGTAAAACGCTGGCTGGCAGAGAATACCCCAGACGTGGCAATGCCTTTGCAAGTTTCTCCACGCCCACGCCTCGCCCCAAGGCGGGATCAAGACCACTCTCGCGGAACACGTCTTCAGCACGATACGCTGAGCCCATCGATCGCAAATGCATCTCGACGCACCCCTCGCCACTGAATCCGGCGGGCACAACCGTGTGTGCCACGTTCGTCAGAACACCGCTCGGCGACGCGCCAAGGAAGAGGCGCAAGGCGGTGATGCATAGAATGAGAATGCGTCTTTTTAGATGTGTCGGCATGTGGCGTCCTCTGCAGGGCAAACGCATCTAAACTGTTCTTGTGGCATTGTGCCGGTAGTACGGCCTGTTCTGCCCGCGCCTGCAAGGGCGAACTGTTTTGACCCAGGCCACGCACAAGGGGCCATTTCCCCACTCGTCGCAAGCTCCTCGCTCGAGAAAAGGCCCTACTTCAGAGCCGGTCACCACAACATGAAATTAGATACGTTTGCCCTGCGTCCTCTGAGACCAGCATAGACAATGCAGGCCCATCAATGCTATTAAAAGGAGCGTTCATATCGGCCGAAGCGCGGCTGAAATGACGCAGAAAAGGAATGGGATTCCAAGCAATCGCCGAGACCGGACGCATGAAGGCCGCTAACATACAAGAGCGCAAGACAGATGGACTGCCCATCTGCGCCATTACCTGCTATGACTACCCCACGGCACGTTGGGTGGATACGGCTGGCATCGAATTGATTCTAGTCGGCGACAGTGTCGGTACAAACGTCCTTGGCTATGCCTCTGAGAAAGAGGTCACGCTGAATGACATAACGCACCATCTGCGTGCCGTCTGCAGGGGAGCGAAGTCGTCCTACATTCTTGCGGACCTTCCATACGGAACCTGCGACTCGCCCGAATCAGCCCTCGCCAACGCGAAGGCTCTGATCGATGCGGGCGCAGACGGCGTCAAACTGGAAGGCTTCAAACCTGAAATTGTGTCGCACCTTGCCGCGGCAGGGATCGACGTTTGCGCGCATCTAGGATTGATGCCCCAGATTCACGAGAAAAAATCACTGCAGGCTCGCAGCGCCGATGCAGCCTTAACCCTAGTGCAGCAATCTATCGCAATGGAACACGCTGGTGCGTGGTGCCTGGTGCTTGAATTGATCCCCGAAGAAGTCGCCAAAGTCGTTTCCCAAAAACTGACAATTCCGACGATCGGCATCGGCGCCGGTCGGTACACGGACGGGCAAGTTTTGATCCTGCTCGACGCTCTTGGTTTTCATGCGTTCGACTTTCAGCACAATCACCGCTTTACCGATGTGGAAACGCCCGCAACAATGGCATTGCAGGCCTACGCATCCGCCGTGCGCGACCGGACGTTTCCTGGCACAGAAAACACGCGCCATCTGCCCGCGGACGAATTATCTCTTTTCACCCAAACCCTGGCGCAATCCGCGCCCCCGCCTGAAACGGCGCCTCGCACATGAATCCGAAAACAGTTACGAATTGCTTATGCTTTCTCACGACATCCAACGACGTACACACCTTCTATTAATCACACTTCTCTGCACCCTTCCCTTCCGCAACCCAAGCACGGCGACCGCTGAACCGAAAAACGCCGAATGGGAACAGATTGCGAAAAACGGAAAAGGATTTCTGGTTTGGGAAAGCAATCGCAGCGGGCGTTGGCGCATCTGGACGCGCCAGCTGGACGGCTCCGGTCTGCGACAGCTCACACCGGACGAGAAAGGACGCGACCATTTTTGCCCACACATCTCCCCCGACGGAAAAACCATTCTTTACCTCAGCTACCCTGAAACCGGCGCATACAAAGAACCGCCGAGGCAGGCGCCCGTACCCATGTACGCCATCCAGCCGGACGGACGCAAGAATCGCAAGATCATTGAGGATGCCATAAGCGCGCGAGTTGGCAACAGAGGTGCTGTTTGGTTGAACAACGATCGCTTTGTTTACATCGACCGCGACGGGCAGTCGCGCGTGTATTCGATGACGACAGGCATATCCACCCCAGCCCTCACCCGCAATGGAAAATACCATCTACTAAGCCCCCTATTCGACTACGCGTGCGACCGATTTCATTTTCACCCTTTCGATCGTACAACCAAAACGATTCAAAAAACAGGCTCTCGTCTGGCTGGCTGCGAGTCGTATTTCACCCACAACGGACGATGGGGATTTCGCATGAACGGCACCGGCGGCCCGATCGCCCGCGTGGACCTGGCAACGTCACAGTTGCACAACCTCCTCGACAAACACGATACCCGCATGCCCAAAAATCGCAGCTATGTCTACTTCCCGATGATATCAAGCTGCCAGCGCTTGCTAACCTTTGGCGCATCGCCGGATCAGCACGATCATTTCAACAGTGATTACGACATCTTTGTGGCGACGATCGACCCTGAGACGCTGGAGATTCAGAACAAGCCCGTTCGATACACCTTTGACAACAAGACAGATCGCTACCCGGACGCCTACCTCGAGCCTCTTGATCTTGGGGCACACGGCGGCGAAGCCCCGCTCGACATCGCGTTCACCAACCCGCGGATCGACGCCAGCACGTCCAACACGTGGACGTGGGATTATGGCGATGGCCAGCAAGGCAATAGCGTCGCCCACCGCTACGACGCTCCCGGACACTACGCCGTCGTGGCCCGCAAAGGGCGCACGACCTTACGTGGCGCGGTCACCGTTCGAGAACCCAAAGCGCCCCAAATTACGCTGGCCGCATTGCGTGATCCAAAAACCCTTTGGCTTCGATTCGACGAAGCCGTCGTTGCCGTCGACGCGACGCTTACCTTAGCCTCTGGCATCGCGATCACATCCCCACAGCTCAGCGAGGACGGCATGGAACTTCTGGCGACGCTGGGGTCTCCACTTTTGGGCGACGACCACCTTCACGTCAACGGCATACGTGATCGCGCGAAACCGCCCAACATAATGCCCGCGACAACGCTTGCCATGACCACACTACGTTGGCCCGTGGACACATCGAGCTGTGCCTGGGCTTGGCAGACGCAAGAAAAAAAGCTGCCCGCGGCCTTTCAAGGACGTGTCGACGCTCGAGGCACCGCACGCTACACCCACGACCGATCCATGGATACGTTTGGCGGCGCATTCAAAGCGCTTGAGGCCAATGAAGACTTGCTAGCAGCCCTCGTGGATAGTGGGGAGCTGACGATTGAACTCACGCTGACCAGCGACAACGCGATGCAGCAAGGTCCTGCCCGCATCGTCTCCTTTTCCGAGAACGCGGCGTCCGGCAATTTCACGCTCGCCCAGAGTAAAGGGGATCTCGTGTTTCAAATGCGCACGTCGACAAGTGCTGATGCCAGCACCCCGATTCCGCTGATGCAAGTGACCGCAAATCGAGCCACGCATGTCGCCATCACCTATGCATCCGGCCAACTCACCGCATATCACGATGGCGAACAGGCCGCCCAAACGAACGCCTTCAACGGCACCTTCACTAATTGGGAGCCCATGAACCTCATTATTGGCAGCGAATGGGACGGCACACTGGGCTGGCACGGAACCGTGGAAGGCCTTGCGATCTACGACAAAGCGTTGACGCCTGACATGGTCCGTAAAAGCGCCGTTGCCTTTCAATCCCTACGCACGGAACGCGCGCAGGTGACGACGCATAAAGTCAAAGCACGCCTGCTTTCCCGCTCTACGCGCCCGACCCTCCTCGAAATCGCGCCCTATCAGGAAGCCTTGTCCTTACACGAATTTGAAGTGACGGAAAGTACATCGACCGACCTTCCTGTTGGCAAACGCTTTCGCGGTGCAGCATGGGTTTGGCGCAATGCAAAAATGCCGCCAATTGTCGATGCCTCCATCAACGCCGAGATTTCCATGACGCTCACGCGATTTAGTGACAACCCACAGTTGAAATCCATCTTTCTCGCAGACACACTCGATTTTGACGTCGACCTTGAAGTCTATTACCTTGTTCGACCATGACCCCCAACAGGCAAAACCCCATGAGCAGCACGAATCACGCAACACTTGTCGCCCATTGCCCAGACCGTACAGGGCACGTCGCAGCCATATCGTCGTGGATTCATGCGCGCGGTGGCAACATTCTGGAACTCGATCAGCATGTTGACCAGAGCACCGAACGTTTCTTTATTCGCATCGTCTGGGACTTGAATGATTTCACGCTGGCGCCGGAGCCGCTGCGGGCAGCCTTCGACCAAGACTTGGCAACGCCACTGGGCATGGTGTGGACGCTCTCCATGACACAACGTCCAGTGCGAATAGCACTATTCGTTTCGAAACTTGGTCATTGCCTCTGGGATCTTTTGGCCCGCCAACTTGCAGGTGAATGGAACGCAGAAATCCCCATCGTCATCAGCAATCATGAAACGCATCGCGATACCGTAGAAAAAATGGGCTACCGCTTTGAACATATTCCCGTCACGGCGGAGACGAAACAAGACGCTGAAGCGCAGCAACTGGCGCTCTTGCGTGAAAACGAAATCGACATCGTTGTTCTCGCACGCTACATGCAGGTTCTGTCTGAATCGTTCGTGGCCCACTATCCGAATCGGGTCATCAACATTCACCACTCCTTCCTTCCCGCTTTCGCTGGCGCGAAACCGTACCACCGCGCGCATGAACGCGGTGTCAAAATCATTGGTGCAACGGCCCATTACGTGACCCCTGATCTGGACGAAGGCCCTATCATCGAACAGGAAACGACGCGCGTTAGCCATCGCGATGCTGTCGCCGACTTCGTTCGAACCGGGCGTGATCTTGAAAAAATTGTGCTTTCACGCGCCGTGTTTTTACACCTCAATCGACGCGTTGCGGTGTTTCAGAACCGAACCGTCGTTTTCACCTAAGCGCCCACCAGGATACACACGACCATGTCTTTCTCTGCATCCCGAGCCAACGAGGCACACCAACACTTCTCGAGCAACTGCTTCAATCTGTGTTGGAATGTAATCGAGCAGACCGACCCTAGCGAAGCGGATAACGAACAGATGCTGATGCTGGCGTATACATCCGCCTGGCATTGGACCCAACGTAGCGACAAAGAACCGCGTCACCTCTCGATCGCCTACTGGCAACTCTCACGCGTACACGCCATGTTAAATCAAGGACAGATGGCGCTCTATTTCGCACAACGATGCATTGCCGTTTCACAGGAAGCCGACCTTGATGACTTCTGTAAAGGCTATGCACATGAGGCAATGGCACGCGCCATGGTGACAGAATCAGAAATCTTCCCACCCGCTCCGGAAGCCATACAGGAACACATCGATGCCGCGCGCAGCCATGCTGAAAAAACAGACGATCCAGACGACCGTCACCTACTGGTAAGTGATCTCGACCAGCTTGCAACCTTGGTTTAAATGCGCAGCAGGCTTACGGCTCGACACCGAGGACCTTCCCCAAAATCTGAATTTTGTGCGCTGGCCCAAGATGACGACTGTCCACCGCAAATTCGGCATTATCTCCCAACAGGAAGTAATGATCCTTATCCAGTATTAGCGTCATGTCATCACGCGATCCCGTGGTGTAAACCAGCCCCTTCGGATGCGCGGCTTGCTTACCGTTTACCCAGAGCCCAGCCTGCGTCATTTTCACGTCTTCACCCGGAAGCGCAACCACTCGAAA
>JBLHHU010000052.1:0-16967 GCA_047615735.1 Kiritimatiellia bacterium
CGGCGATATATTACATGTTGGCCGTGAACGATTTCTCGGCGTTTCACCGCGTTGCGTCGGATGAAATCTGGCACTTTTATGATGGCACCTCGATTCTGCTGCATATGCTGAACCCGGATTGGGGCTATCGCTCACAACAGGTTGGGGTGCGGCCTGAAGACGGCGCCGTTCCGCAGTTGGTGATTCCTAAAGGAACATGGATGGCCGCAGAACTGGTCGACAAGACGTCGTTCTGTCTGGTGGGCTGCACGGTCTCACCCGGATTTGATTTTTCTGATTTTGAAATGGCCAAGCCAGATAAACTGGTGGCCCAGTTCCCGGAACGGGAAGCAGTGATACATCGCCTAACGCGCACGCAGCAAGAGATACCCGACCTGCTAAACGCGGATGGCCAAACGGACGATACCCATGAGTGAAGACCCCTTGATAGAAGACCCTTTGATATCTGAAATGCACGTCGACGAAGTGACGTATCCCGGTAAAGCGGTGGGGCGCATCGACGGACTGGTCACCTTTGTGCCGGGAGCGCTGAAGGGTGAGCAGGTTCGCGTCAAGGAGGTCCACCGCCATAAACGCCATCGCGCCGCGAGCTTGATTGAGGTGTTGGAGCCATCGCCCAATCGCGTCACGCCATCATGCCCGCTTGCAGCGAGCTGCCCCGGTTGTCGCTATCAGCACACGACCTACGCGCATGAACTGGAAATGAAATCGGAGCAATTCGCTTCCATGCTCAAACGCATGGCGGGACTGGAAGCGCCCAACGTCAATGCGGTCGTGTCGTCACCGCGCGAACAAGGATATCGCAATAAGATCGTTCTGCATTCCACGCTGGTCGACGATATCCTCAAGGTGGGGTATGTCGGCGAAGACAACAAATCGATTATTGTACTAGATGAGGGTTGCCCTCTCGCCGTGGACCCCATCAACGAAACGCTACTGAAGCTGCAGGCTGACGGAATGCTGCGCTTGCGCGAAAATGAGCCGCTGACGTTGCGCTATACCGAATCAGACGGTGTTGTGCATTGGCGCGGTGAGGGCGACGTCAAAGTGCCGTGGCTGACCGAGAAATGGCGCTTTGGCGATCTCTGGGTGCCGCGCCGGTCTTTCTTTCAAATCAACCGCGATGTTGGCAACGTGCTGGTCGACCGGGTCGTTGACTTGATGACTGCGATTGCGCCCGAGATGGTCGTCGATTTGTATTGTGGCGTGGGTGTGTTTGCTTTGGCCGCTGCCGAGATGGGCGTTCAACACGTGCTGGGAATTGATAACAATGCCGAGGCCATCAAAGCGGCGCAGCACAATGCGCAGGTCATGGCGCAAAATGACACGACCTTTATTGATGTGTCGGCGCGCAAGGCCACACGCGAAGCACTCGGGCCGATGGACCGCGAGACCGGCCTCCTGATTGTCGATCCGCCGCGTTCGGGTCTGCACACTGAGGTGTGTGCTGAAATCTGCGAATTGGGTCCGGGTCATCTGATCTACATTTCGTGTGGACCGGATACGCTGTGTCGCGACCTCAAAGCCTTGACGGCGGCGGGTTATGCGCTCGATTCAACGCAGATCTTTGACATGTTCCCACGCACGCCGCACTTCGAAGTGCTGACGCATCTTGTGCGCACCGATTAGGCGCCGTGGCAAGCACTGGAGCTTCTTCTGAAAAGTAGACACGTCGTAGTACGCTTAATGACGAGCCGCAGACGTGGGCGTGGAAAACCGGCGGAGCCCGCCGGGCTCCAGCCGTTCTGATGGAGATAGAGGCGCCGTTCGTATCGTTAATTTCTCCTGGAGCCCGGCGGGCTCCGCCGGCTTGCCCGCCGTAGCGCGGAGCGCGAAGGAGGGGTCTTTCTAGCTTAAGTCGCTGTTCCTAAATCCCATCGTGCCAAGAGAAAGACGCGTCTGCCAAACCCGGACAACTCCAGGTGCACATTTAGTCGCGTTCTTCGTCTCACCATTTCGTTTTTTGCACCTAGTCGAACGGCGTCGTCGATATCGCTTCTTTTTCGACCACGTGGTCATCTGAGTCAGTCAACACACACACTCTTCTTTCCTCTGTGCCTCCGTGCCTCTGCGTCTCAAGCGCAGCGGGTGGTGAATCTTTTCTTCTAGGCTGGAATTTCTGCAATGCACCAAAATGCAGATGCGCTGTTGTCGTCGTCAGCTCGTGCTCAGCGCTTTACTTGCGAGCAGGGCCTTGGGTATGCTGCGGGAACACGTTTGAACGCAGGAGCAGAAGCAGGAGTACGATGAGCGATTTCGAAAAGCTGGGCGCGTTCTATCTAGGTAAGACTTTCGACATGGATGGCGGCGGCGTGCGCGACGAGCCTGTCATGTACGACGCCAAGGATCTGACCACGCATGCGATGTGTGTCGGCATGACCGGCAGCGGTAAGACCGGGTTGTGTATGGCGTTGCTCGAGGAAGCGGCCATCGACGGTATTCCGTCCATTGTCATTGACCCCAAGGGTGACATCGGCAATCTGATGCTCACGTTCCCTGAGTTGCGCGCGCAAGATTTTCAACCCTGGATCGATCCCAACGAAGCGCTTCGCAAAGGGCTCGATCCGAAAGCTTACGCCGAGAAGACGGCCAGCACGTGGAAAAAGGGTCTGGCCGATTGGGGCCAAGACGGGGCGCGTATTCGCACCTTGCGCAACGCTGTCGATATTGCGATATACACACCCGGCAGCAATGCCGGATTGCAAGTGTCGGTCATCAAATCGTTCTCTGCCCCGGATCCCGCCATGCGTTCCGATGTCGATGCGATGCGCGATCGTATCCAAAGCGCTGTTTCAGGATTGCTGGCCTTGCTTGGCATAGAGGCGGATCCGTTGCAGAGCCGCGAGCATATATTGCTGTCGAACATTTTACAGTACCATTGGCAGAAGGGTGCCGACTTGACTCTGCCTGAAATCATCGGGCAGATCCAGGCCCCGCCGTTTGCCAAGTTGGGTGTGTTTGATCTGGAAGTTTTTTATCCAGCCAAGGATCGCCTGGCGCTTGCCATGCGTTTGAACAACGCGCTGGCATCGCCGGGGTTCAGTGCCTGGATGGAGGGCGAGCCGCTCGACATTCAGCGCATGCTGTTTACGCCCGAGGGCAAGCCGCGTTGCACGATCATGTCGATTTCGCATTTGCCGGATTCCGAACGCATGTTCTTCGTGACTATTCTGTTGAACGAACTGTTGTCATGGATGCGCTCCCAGTCGGGAACCTCGAGCCTGCGCGCATTGCTCTATATGGATGAGATATACGGTTACTTTCCGCCCAATGCCAACCCGCCGTCAAAACGCCCTATGTTGACACTGCTCAAGCAGGCACGCGCCTTCGGTGTGGGCTGCGTTTTGGCCACCCAGAACCCCGTCGATCTGGATTACAAGGGGCTGGGCAATACGGGAACATGGTTTATTGGTCGACTTCAGGCAGAACGTGACAAGCTGCGTCTGCTGGATGGTTTGGAAGGCGCGACCGCCTCTGCGGGGCAGAGTTTTGACCGCTCTCGCATGGAAACACTCCTGTCGAGCCTGGGTAGTCGTGTCTTTTTGATGAACAACGTGCATGACAATGAACCGGTGGTTTTTCATACGCGCTGGGTCATGTCCTACCTGCGCGGTCCGCTTTCTCGCTCACAGGTCGAAACGTTGATGCGTTCGCGCAAGAAGGCGGCCGCGGCATTGCCGTCCGCGACGCGGCCCGAGGCACCCCGTGCGATGCAGGGACAAACCGTTGCTGTGCCTGCGCCCGCTGCGACAAGCCGTGCCGCGGCACCCGAAAAGCCAAGTGTACCCACCGGTATTAAGCAAGTGTATCTGCCTGCTACAGACGAGGTGAAATCGGGCTGTCGCCTGGTTTATCGACCGGCCTTGATGGCGGAGGCACGTATGCACTTTGTGCGCGTCTCGGTCAAGGTTGACGATTGGTTCACGCTCCATTTGATGGCCGCGCCTCCGGAGGATAGCGATGGCGTGCTGTGGGATGAGGCCACCTATTATGACGATACGCCACCGGCGACGCATCGTCGCGGCGACCCTGAAGCGACCTATTCCGAGTTGCCGATGGTGGCCGCTCGGGCTAAGAGCTACGAGAGTTGGTCGAAATCCTTGAAGGACCATCTTTACCAGAATCGCTCCATGACAATTTACACCTGCAAAGCCTTGAAAAGTTTATCCGAGCCCGGCGAAAGTGAAGGCGATTTTCGTGTGCGCTTGCGTCAGGCGGCGCACGAAGCACGTGACCTCGCGATGGAGAAGTTGCGCAAGAAGCATGCGCCTAAACTGGCCAGTTTGAACGAGCGCATTCGAAAGGCTGACGCCAAGATTGACGTTGAGCGCGAGCAATACAAGCAGCATGGGTTGCAGACGGTCATTTCGCTGGGAACCACTGTGTTGGGGGCACTGTTGGGGCGCAAGGCGTTTAGCTCGACCACGATGACGCGCACGGCATCCACGATGCGGCGTGCCGGTCGTCGGGGGAGCGCCAAAGAAGACGTTCGCCGCGCCGAAGATTCGCTGGTGTCACTTCAGGAGAAGCTTGAGACGATGGAGGCTGACTTCACGCGTGAGTTGGACGCACTTAAAAACGATTTCGAGGCCGATAATTTCACCTTGGACGAAGTGGTGTTGCGTCCTCGCAAGTCGGACTTGAAGGTCAAGGCGCTGCAGCTGGCCTGGACGCCCTGGCAGGTTGACGCCAATGGTATTGCGGAGCCTTTGTTTTGATTCCGGTAGAAAAGCACCGCATGGGCCAAAGATTAGATTAACCACGGCGTTCGCAGCGCAGCAGAGCCGCAACCAAACCCGTCAGAAGAGACTCACAGAAGGTCGCGAAGGACACGAAGCTCATCCTCTGCAGGCGTGTTTCGGCCGGAGGACGTCCCTGCCTGCGGCTGGGTAAACTTTGCGTCCTTCGCGACCTTCTGTAAAATTCCTAAGGCTGGCCCCGTCGGTGTAAAGTGAACTCAGTGGTTAATATTTTAGAACATATGCCACAAACATGGACGAGGAGTAACGGAATGAATACGCTGCGTTTTTCGTCGGACACATCTGAGCAGCGGCCTGCGCGGGGCATGGATGTGGAGACGACGCTCGCGCATTTCGCGATCATCACCTACATGGTTGATCCTGAGGCGCTGCGGCCACATGTGCATGAGCGCTTCGAGCTGGATTGCATTGTGACACCTGATGGAAGCCTGAAGGCGCTGATATCTGTGGTGCCGTTTCTGGACCAGGACTTTCGATTCGCTGCTTGCCCGTGGCCGCGTGCCTCTTTCGCGCAAACCAACTACCGTGCCTATGTCACAGATAGCGTAACAGGCGAACATGTCGCGTGGTTTTTTGGCACGGCGCTGTCGAACTGGCGCGTTGCGGTGCCACGCTTCTGTTGGTCGCTTCCCTGGCACCGAGCGGATATTCAATTCGAGACGGACTATGACGCGGCCACGAATCGATATACAAAATACACGATGACGTCGCGTAGTGCCTGGGCGCCTGCCGAACTCAGCTTGGAGGACACAGGCTGCGCGCCGCAGTGTCTGTTAGGGCTTGCGGATTTGGAATCGGGTAGCGTTTTGTTGACCCATCCGATGCGTGGGTATTTTCATCGACGCGATGGGCGATTGGGCAATTACGCTATTTGGCATGACCGATTGGCGTTGACTGAGGGACGCGTTACGCAGGCGCGCTTCCCGTTGTTGGATAGGCTGGGGCTGGTTGAGGAGGGGGACGTGTCGACGATACACAGCGTGTTAATGATGCCTCGAACGGACTTCGTCATCTACTTGCCGCCGACGCTTGCGTGATCATGCGGCAGGCAACGGGAGCGCACGTGCTTAGTGCTTTGCCGTCTCGCCGTTTTCGGCCGCTTCTCGGTAGATGGAGGCTGGTGGCGCGTGAATGTCCCAGATTAAGCCGACTTTACTGAACATCTTGAGGATGTAGTAGGTGATGTCGATTTCGCGTGTATAAAAACCTTGTCGCGCGGATGCGGGGTAGCGGTGGTGGTTGTTGTGCCAGCCTTCGCCGAAAGTCAGAAGGGCGAGGAAGAGGCTGTTGCGACTACCGTCCTCGGTTTCGAAGCGGCGGTTGCCGATCAGGTGCGTGGCTGAGTTGATGCACCAGGTCACGTGGTACACCATCACCGTGCTGGCGACGAATCCCCACATGGCCATTTGCATGGGCGTCACGCTGGAGGTCGGGAACACCTTCTGGCAGACAAAGCCGAGGCCAAGCATCAATGCGATAAGAGAGAAGGGGGCGACGAAGTGAAAACGGTCCAACCAGACGAGCTCGGGAAATTTGAGCCAGTCGCGCACGCGGCGCTCATAGGCGAATGTGGAACGGCGCGTAAACAGCCAGCCGATGTGGGAGCGGAAGGTTGTGCGTTGTAGCGGCGAGTGCATATCTTCGGGGCCATCTGAATGCTGGTGGTGATGACGGTGATGCGACGCCCACCAGAGCGGCCCGCGTTGCGCGGACGATGCGCCAACAAATCCGATGATGAATTGAAAGACGCGACTGGTTTTGTAACTGCGGTGTGAAAAGTAGCGATGATATCCGCCCGTGAGTGCGAAAACGCGGACAGCATAGGTGATGAGGCAGACAATGACGGCAGGCCAGCTGATTCCGAAAAAGGGAACAGCCAGAACCAAAAGGTGCATGAGGACCAACGGCGTGCTGTTAAGCAGGCGCATATTTTCATCGCTCGACAGGAGTTCCTGTGCAACGACGCTTGGGCGAAGAAATCTCATAAATAATTTACCTCTTAATGTGGAAAGTGACCCGGTCCAGAGGGGTGTGCGCGACACGAGTCGAAATTCACACAGGTGTGATCCTTGTTCCCTTATATAGTGGCCACAATTTGCCGCGTCTCACAAGGGTAATCGAAAAAGCAGCAAAACCGATCATTTGATGGTCTATTGACGGTCTTGCGGGCTTTTTGTTGATGAATGGTCCGTCATTGTTGCGCTTTCGTCCATGGAAGCATCGCATCGGGGGCAGGTCTCTACCCGATGTGGAAACGCAACAGGGCATAGCAGTACGGCATAGTTACTGCCGGTTAGATTCGGATTCAGCATGACGTGACTCAGCGAGCCGTCACATGCCGGGCAGCGCAGGTGGTGGGTAACGCGCCAGAACGCGTGTGCGATCAGGAGCAGGGCGACCAGCAAGAGCATGGCGGGTATACGCACGGAGGCGATTTCGGTATAGCGAAAGTAGGTCAACATGCCGAACGACGGAAAAAAGAGGACCGAGGCAATCAGTTGTTCGGTGCGAATGCTGGACAGGGTGGCATTGATGGTGTCGCGCAAGGTCATGATAATAGGTATTTCTCTTTAAACATGTCGAAGTGTGCACAGAATTGATTGCTTTGATCGGCGCTGCGACTCTGGATTCCTTCGAGCAGATCCTCCAAGTGTAGAATGGTCACATGGTCACGAAGATACATCGAGCAAACGGCTTGTATGTCGCGTTCCTGTCGACGCAGCGCTTCGTTCTGGCGCGGAAATATGATGTAGAGGTGATCGCCGCGCTCAAGTTCGAGCAAGGCGATGTTGCGCAGGAGGTGGTCATAGTGGAAGAAGGTGTGTTCCTGCAGGTAGATGTCCGGCACTTTGCCTTGGAGCAAGGGAATGTACATGTCGCGCAAGCGTCGCGTCTGGCCCGGCGTCGGTTTCAAGACGGCGTCGAATTGGGTTTCGGCGAGCTTCAGCTCGAAGAGCAGGCAAGCGCGTGATTCAAGCTCGACGAAAAAGTCGACGCACAGCATGTCGGCGCGGTCGATAATACGATCGAAACGCAGCGTGTTAACAGGGGCGTCGTCGCGCCCCAGCGCCGCGAGCAAAAGCTGGCGCGCGTGGCTGTCGTGCACGAAGGGAGCAAACAGGTTGAAGCACATGGCTTGGGTTGAATCGAGGTGGTGAAACCCTGGTTGCAGGGAAAGGACGTCTTTTCGAGAGTCTGGGTCGTCGAAAAATGTCCAGAATTCGCGCCGATAGGTTTCAAGAATATTCAGGCGCTGGTACGTCTCCGGCAGAATGTAGCGGTGCTTATAACCGCTACGGGCAATACCGTCTTCTTTGACGCCGACGCGATAGGTCTTGTAGGGCCCAAGCTGTGCTCGAAGTTGTTCGCTATACTCTGGCATGCGGCATTGTGCACTCGAAGCACGCGCTTTAAGCAAGCGCAATCAGCCTACTTCAAGCCGCGTGCGACCATGGTTTCCGCGATTTGGACGGCGTTCAGCGCCGCGCCTTTACGGATGTTGTCGCCCGCAACAAAGAGCGCTAGGCTGTTTTCGCAGGTGTCGTCCCGACGAATGCGTCCGGCGACCACATCGTCCAGATGTGCGGCTGAAATGGGCATCGGGTATTCCGCATTGTCGACGTCGTCGACGACCGAAACGCCAGAAGCTTCGTCCAAAACACGGCGGGCATCTTCCGGGGTGACCGGATTGCGGAACGTGATGTTCAGCGATTCGGCATGCCCATAGAAAACGGGGACGCGGACGCAGGTCGACGACACGCGAATCTGATCGTCGCCCAAAATCTTGCGTGTTTCGAAAAGCATTTTGGCTTCTTCGCTGGTGTAGCCTGGGGTGTCGGCCTGAAGGCCGCCGACCTGAGGGATGACGTTGAAAAGAATCTGGTGTGCATATTCCGTCGCGGAAATCGGGTCGCCTGCAACGTAAGCACGTGCTTGTGCTTCCAGCTCGCGAATGGCTGCGCCGCCACTGCCTGAAACCGACTGGTAGGTCGAGGCGATGATGCGCTTGATGCCAAAAGCGCGGTGCAGGGGCCCAAGTGCCATCAAGGCAACAATCGTACAGCAGTTCGGGTTGGCGATGAAATTCTGGTGATTGTCGAGCGCTTCAGGATTGATTTCCGGCACCACGAGCGGGACGCGTGGGTCCATACGGAAATCATTCCCATTGTCGATGATGACCGTGCCTTGTGCCGCGGCGTCCCAGCCAAAAACCTGTGAAGCGCCTTTGGCGCCTTCCGTACCGGCGAAAAACGCAAAATCTAAACCGGCCATGCCTTCAAGGGTGGTGGGCAGGACGTGAAAGGTCTCGCCGTCGATCTCTTGGTCGCGCTCAGAGCGCGCAAAAACGCGAATCTCGTCTGCCGGAAAGTTGCGCGAGCGCAGAATGCGCACCATTTCGGCACCGACAGCGCCTGCGCCGACGACACCAACCTTGTATTGCTTGTCACTCATGATCCATCTCGATGTGTTTTTCTTGCTAAAGCGGGGCGTCAGAGTATGAAAAGCGGGTGATTCCTTCAAGATTTATCCGACACGTGTCGATACGCTGTAAGGTTTGCCTGGTGTCGCACGATAGAATGACTGTTGACGCTATACCACGAACCCCATCAGTATGATCGGGTCTTTACATCGAAAAAAACTGTTCTAGGCTTTAATTAAGGAGGATCATGACGACCACAGAAACCGAAACGACAACAATAGGTAGCGACGGCTTTGCGCCATTTTCTCTGACACGTTTGCTGACAACCGTATTCGACCCGCAACCCGGTGATCGCGTCGCCATTCTGATCGACCTGCCCGACCCCGCGGATGTCAAAGATCTACGTTTTCTGAATGACGCGCGTTATACAATTCAGCGTCATGCCGTGGAGGATTTTCAGCACGCCCTGCGTGATGGTGTGATGGCGGAGTTGGGGCTGCGCGGCGGGGAGCTGTTTGCGTATGCCGAAACGGGCGGAAGCAATCTGGACTTGCCCGATGAGGCGGTGGCGCCCGATGGGACACACATCAGCCTCGTCGAGGATGTGTACAAGCAATACGATATTATTCTTTGCATTTCGACGTTTTCTGCCACGGCGCCGTTGACGGCTTTTGCCAAACAATACGGGTTCCGCGGCGCGACGATGCACGGCATGAACGACATCATTCTCAGCACGGGCCTATGTGTGGATTATTGCGACGTGAGCGCCGAAGCTGAAAAGTTGCGCCTCGCCATGACGGAAGCCGACTGGTTCGAAGCCGACTTCGAGTGCGGTGGCGAGTCGGTAACGTTGAAGATTCTTACCGATAAGCAAGCGGCACAGAAAAGTCATGGGCTGTGTCGTGAGCGCGTGCCGGATGTGGCCAACCTGCCTGCCGGCGAGGTGTACTTTGTTCCCCAACGTGCTGAAGGCGCGTTTCCGCTGAAGTATGAAGATGGCACAATCGGCATGATGCGTGTGTCGGACGGTCGCATTCAAGAGGCGACGCTATTGTCCGGCGACGCCGACACTGTCGCCGCGCACAACGCCAAGTTGAAGCGTGACCCTGTGACGGGCGTCATTGGCGAACTCGGTTTTGGCACGCAGGTGTTGCCGGTGTCGGGACGCGACATTCAGGATGAAAAAATTCTGGGCACGTTTCATGTGGCGACGGGTCGAAGCGATCATCTGGGGGGGCATCTGACGCCCGATCTCTTTGCGGAAAAAATGAACGCGACCCATGACGATATCCTGTATGCACCGCACAAAACGCCGGAAATCAAAGTGCCGCAGGTGCGAATGCACAAGCAGGGCGTGACCACGGCAATTCTTGAAAACTACCAGACGACAGCGTTTATCGACGCCGTGCTGGCCTAGGGGCGTCTCCACGCGATGACCAACGACTATGAAAGTGATGCGCTGCTGTCGGAGTACTTGCTGCTGCATTATGGCAACGCGGACGATGGCATGCCTTACGCTTTTGGTCCACGCGATGCGCTTGATTTTCCGCAGCGCTGCGTTGACGAGCTCCTGCAAAAAGACATTTTGCCCGCCGACGCCACGGCGTTGGACGTGGGGTGCGCCGTCGGGCGTTCTGCCTTGGCGCTGTCCGAATACTGCGTGTCAGTCACTGGCCTTGATTTGTCGCAACGCTTTGTGGATACCGCTCAGGCGATGGTTGATCAGGGTCACGTCGATCATTGGATCGCAGAAGAAGGCCATATTCGAACGCCGCGTCGTTTTAGTGTCCCCGCAGCTTGCAACCGCGAGCGCGTCTCCTTTCGCGTGGCGGATGCCATGGCGTTGTCGCAGGACTTGGGGCAATATGATGTGGTGATGATGGCGAACCTGATTTGCCGTACGCCAGACCCCGCGCGCTGCCTGCGAGAAGGCATGGCACGCGTGAAACCCGGCGGTCAGCTCTTGCTTACCACGCCCTATACATGGCTCGAAACCTTTACCGCACCCGAGGCCTGGTTGGGCGCACAAGATGACGGCGCCCCGCGCGGACGTGAAGGCGTGGCCGCCATTCTTTCGACGACGTTTAGCTTGCGCCATCGACAGGATATGCCTTTTTGCATTCGCGAGCACGCACGTAAATTTCAATGGAGCGTTGCCGATGCCAGCGTTTGGATGAAGCATGACGCGTAAGGGTCAAGGCTTGTGACGGTGCCGCTCAATCTGACGAGCGATCCGGTCCCGCGTCTGGTGCGCGCCATTGCCGTGCCGGCGGCGGTGGGCTTCTTTTTCCAGACGATGTACAACGTCGTCGACACGTACTTTGCAGGACAGTTGTCCACCGATGCGCTGGCGTCGATGTCGATCGCGTTCCCTGTTTTTTTCCTCGTGATTGCCCTGTCCTCCGGCACGGGTACCGGGACGACGGCGGTCATTGCCAACGCCCTTGGGGCGAAAGATCGCGAGTCGGCCGAAATTTACTGCGGCCAAGTGATCACCTTCGGGTTGGTGCTTTCGGCTCTGCTCACCGTTGTGGGTATTTGGGCGGCGCCGCTTCTTTTTGAGGTGCTCGGCGCGGATGGCTCGTATCTGTCCATTGCGACGACCTATATGCGCATCATTTTTCTGGGCGGTGCTTTCTTTGTTTTTGCGAGTGTCCTGAACGCGCCGCTCAATGCAGTCGGGGACACGACTTCTTTTCGCAATACCTTGATCGTGGGCTTCGGTCTAAACGTGATTCTCAATCCGTGGTTCATCTACGGGGGACTGGGGTTGCCCGCGATGGGGTTTCGGGGCGTTGCCGTTTCGACTGTGTTGATTGAACTGTTGATCTGTCTCTATCTGGCGCGCAAAGTCTCGCATACGGGTTTGATGGGACGCCATTCCGTGCACTACTTGCGTCCACGCGCAGCGTGCATGCGCGAGTTGATGGCCAATGTTTTCCCGGCCACGTTCAACATGCTCACGATCGGTGTTGGAATATTCGTGATTACATGGTTCATCAGCCGATACGGAAAAGATGCCGTTGCTGCCTATGGTGTGGCAACGCGCATGGAGCAAATCATGCTCTTGCCAACGATCGGCCTGAATACTGCTGCGCTTGCGTTGGCGGGTCAGAACTTCGGAGCCAAGCGTCTGGATCGTGTGCGCGAAAGCGTATTCACGTGTATGCGCTTTGGTGCCTACCTTCTTGTGCCAGCAGGCGTGGTTCTCTTTTTCACTGCGCCCGCGCTAATGGCGTCGTTCACGGACGAGCCCGAGGTGATTCGCATTGGCGCGCAGTATTTACGAATCGCCGCCGGCGCGCTGTTTCCTTACGTGATTCTGTTTACGTCTGTGTCGACGCTGCAAGGCATGAAGCGGCCAATGTTTGCCGTGTGGATGGGCCTGTGGCGGCAACTGGTGGCGCCGTTCATCTTTTTTCCACTACTCGCGCAGTTCTTCGGATTGGGTTTGCTCGGCATATGGTGGGGCGTCTTCGGCATTGTCTGGAGCGCGGCGCTGTTCACGCTGTGGTTTGCCCACCGAACGATTCGCCACACCGCCTAAGTTGTTCGCTCAGCCCAATTCGGCGATGCACTCAATTTCGACACGCACATCCTTGGGCAGGCGCGACACTTCGACGGTGGCGCGCGCAGGGGTGTGCTCGCCCATAGCGGCGGCATACTCGCCGTTCATCGCGACAAAGTCATTCATGTCGGCGAGGAAAACCGTCGTCTTGACGACCTGGGCCATGCTGCTGTTGGCGGCAGCAAGTACGGCGGCCAGATTCAGAAACACCTGTCGCGTCTGCTCGACGATGCCGCCTTCGACGACATCGCCGCTTGCGGGATTGACGGGCAACTGACCCGAACAGTAAACAATGTTGCCGCTGGTGATGGCTTGTGCGTAGGGGCCAATGGCGGCGGGGGCGGTGTCGGTGCTGATAATGTTCATGGTGTGGCGTCCTTTTGGGGGGTGTAGCATCGCGTCACGCGATTGCCGATTGAGCAGATAATGTCGTACGAGTGTGTGCCCTTGATGCGCGCCCAGTCTTCGACGCGTATGATTTCGTCTTGCATATGGCCAATGCAGATCACGTCATCACCGACGCGTGCATTTGGCGCCGCGCTCAAGTCGATGGTGGTGTAGTCCATAGAAACGCGTCCAAGCACAGGACAGACCTGTCCATCCACAAGCACGTGTCCATTATTTGACAGGGCCAGCGGTAAACCATCGGCATATCCGGCAGGCACGGTGCCGACGCGCGTTTCGGCACGGAGTGTATGGGTGCCACCATAGCCGATGCGCGTGCCCGCGGGCAGGGTGCGTGCCGCCACCAGTTCGCTGCGTAGCGTCAAGACCGAGTCGAGCGCGATGGATTGCGCACCGCGCGTGTCAAATGCGCCGTAAAGGTTGATGCCGACGCGCACCATGTTGAAGGGCTCCGCAAACGCATCGCTCACATTGTTGACGGCGTCGCTGTTGGCGATATGGCGCATGGCAAACGTAATTCCGTCGCTAGCCAGGTCGTTTAGTAGATCGCGCACGCGCTGTAATTGGTCGCACGTGTACGGGTCCTCGCCGTGATAGGCCATGGGGAAGTGTGAGTAGAGCCCTTCGAGGTCGATGCCCGGCAGCGCGACGCAGTGTCGAATCACGTCAAAGGCGTTGTCGATCGGAATGCCCAGGCGCCCCATGCCTGAATCGATCAGGGCATGTGCTCGCACGACGGTGTTCTGTGCGACCGCTTCACGGCTGATTAAGGCGGCAGAATCCGCGTCCGTAATCGGGAGCGTTAAGCCGGCCGTAATGGCGGGGGCGATTTCGCGCGGCAACACAGCGCCAAGAATGTGAATCGGCACACCCATGTCCTTCAGGTCGAGCCCTTCGTTGACGTCTGCGACCCCTAGCCGGGCGGCGCCAGCTTCGATCAGGACGCGCGCGATGGGCAATGTGCCCAATCCGTATGCGTTGGCCTTCAGCACGGCCATCACCGAACAGGGGCTGACGCGCTCGGCAATGCGCACGAAATTTTGGCGCAGGACATCGAGGTCAATTTCAAGGCGGACGCGGCTCATGGCGCTACTCGTCGAGTTGGGCGAATTCAGGCGCCAGTTGGTCAAACAGATCGAGCAAGGCTTGCGGGACAATCTTGATGCCGGCCAGCACGGGCATGAAATTCGTGTCGCCCATCCAGCGTGGCACGATGTGCGTGTGCAGGTGTTCTTCCAGGCCCGCGCCCGCAATTTTGCCCATGTTAACGCCGGTGTTGAATCCCTGTGGCGCGAGCTGTTTGCGCAGTGCCGACACGCACGCGCGCACAAGCGCCGCTGTCTCCAGGTCCTCGTCGGGCGTCATGTCGACAACATCCTGCAGGTGGCGCAAGGGGAAGACCATCAGGTGGCCGTTGTTGTAAGGATAGCGATTGATCATGACGCCGCAGTGTTTTCCGCGCCATAGCAGTAGGTTGTCGCGATCCTCGCTAGAGCACAGCGCCTCACACAGAAAACAGCCGTCCGGCTTGTCGGCTTTAATGTAATCGAGTCGCCAGGGGGCCCAGAGATTGTCCATCGTGTTCCTCTCAATGTTCTGCACCTTGATACCAAGGGCTGCCTAGCTTGTGAAGGGCAAAGCGGGTGGGGCTCAGCTCAACCTCAAGCCGATTAGGATTCATTAGCATCTCATAGGCCAACGAGAAGATTAACCGCAGAGTTCACAGAGGACACAGAGGAAAGAAGAAATAGATATATGTCGCTAGAATCGGTCTGCGGGCATCCCGCAGACCGATTCTAGCGACCTCTCCTCTGCGTCCTCTGTGAACTCTGCTGTTAATTTTGTCTCCAGTGCCTGAAAATTCTGCAATGCACCTTCAGTCCAGGTCTTTGTGCGGTGCGAGAATGTGCAGGGGGATGTTGATCTGGTGGAAACGCTCACCGGAGATTCGGTGGACGCGCAATTCGACGCTTCGTGGCGCGGCGTCCCAGTTGATTTCAATCATGCCAAACCCGCGTTTGGCGAGCTTCGGGCCAACACGATAACGGTTCTTTTCTTGCTTCAACGAATGATAGGCGTGCGTCAGGCCACTCGACGTCAATTCGTATAAAGGATAGGGCGTCTGCTCGTCGTTGCGCATGTTGATCTCGTGCATATGTCGGTCACCACTGATGAAAAGCACGCCGGGCGTTTTAGCGGCGCGGATCATGTCGAACAATCGTTTTTGGCTACGTGGAAATTTGGACCAGCGTTCATTGGGGTGATCTTGCGGCAACACTTGAATGCCGGACGCGATGACGAATACGTCGGCAGCATCTGCCGTGAGTGCCGATTCAAGAAAGGCCCATTGATTCGAGCCCAGCAGGTCGGATTGCGGGCCGGGTGCGTCTGAAAAATAGCGGTCGTCGATAAAAATAACGCGGACGCGCTGCCCGAGCGGCCCAAAGTCCTGCAGGCCGTAAATGCCAGCATGTGCGCGTCGCAGGCTGTTTGTTGGCTCATCGAGGAAGTCCAGGAAATGCTGCTGGCTGGTCACTTTCTGAGGATAGGATTTGCCGCCGTTGTTGATGCCGTAGTCATGGTCGTCCCACGTGCCGATGATGTCGGTCACGGCGCGGAAGGCGGCGTAGTCCGGCTGCGCGCGCATGGTGTTGTACTTGTCCTGCATGACCTGCATGTCTTCGGTGTCGTTGTAGACCGAATCGCCCAGCCAGATCCAAAGATCAGGGGATTGGGCGGCGATCTGCGCCCAATAGCTTTGATCGCCGGTGTGACGATTGCAGGACCCGAACGCAATGCGCGTGATGGTGTTGGTGGCGTTGAGGGGCGCGCGCGCGAATGCGTAGGTCGCGCTTAACAGAACAATGGCGATTAGTTGTTTCATGGCGAACAATCAAACGCGATGCACCTGCGAACCACAAGACTATTGTGCGCCACGACGCCCTGCGTTAGGGTGCCCAGCATGACGCAGACCCATCCCTCATCCAAACGCGTGTATATCGATTTCGACGATGTCCTGTGCGAAACCGCATTGGGCTTCACTGACATTGTGCGCGACGCCTTCGGGCGCGATGTCGCGTTCGACGACATTCATTCTTTTGATCTTTGGAAAGCCTTCGATTTGACGCGCGACGAATACGAGCACTTGATGGTACTTGGGCACAAAGACGATTTCCTTGGGGCGCTTGGTGCCATTCCTGAGGCACGCGATGTTTTGCACGCCTGGCGTGACGCGGGGCTACATGTCTCGGTTGTCACCGGTCGCCCGCCGGAGTGTGCCGACATCTCGCACGCTTGGTTGGCGCAGCACGATATGCCGGTTCATGACATCGTTTTTGTCGATAAATACGGGCGTAACGACCCTGGGTCCGCCAGTGTCACGCCGGCTGAGTTGGCCGAGATGACCTTCGCGCTGGCTATTGAAGATGCACCCGTCATGGCGGAATACCTTCGGGACCACACGCGCATCCCGTTGGTTGTTTACGATCGCCCTTGGAATCGGAGTTTTTCTTGTGAAGAAGGCGTTCCGCAAGCCGGTCGGGCCGTGCGCGGGTTGGATTGGGGCCATATCGGGTCGAGCTGGCGCACATGGCTGGCCCTCTAAGCGGTGGGCTCATAAGTAGGGCCTTTTCTCGAACGAGGAGCTTGCGACGAGTGGGGAAATGGCCCTTGCATGCTCTGTGCTGGGCCATTTCCCCGCTCGTACCTCGCTCGAGAAAAGGCCCTACTTTAGAACGGTCACCGCGACATGAGATTCGATGCTTTTGCGGTCCACAGAGCCAGTAGGGCCTTTTCTCGAACGAGGAGCTTGCGA
>JBLHHU010000053.1:0-16256 GCA_047615735.1 Kiritimatiellia bacterium
CGTCCGCGGGTTAAGCCGCTTCACGGCGACGAAACGACCAAGCTGGCGATCCTGAGCGAGATACAGAACGCCCATACCGCCCTCAGCGACACGCTCGATGACAACATATTTTCCCGACAAAGCACGGCCTGTGGTCTCAACAGAACCACGGTCGCCAGCCGCGGGAGACTGAATCGTACTATCCCCGCTCGTTAGGCCAGAAATGCGAAGCGTTGCATCTCGGGAAGCAGGACCCGACGTCTGGGACTGCGTTTCGTCGTCGTCGAAATTGCTCACTGATTTTCCTGTTTGGAAGAATTCATGCGCTTAAAAAGCCACTGTGCTTCGGACATTTAGTGGTGCTCAGCCTCTAGTTACTTGACTTTAGAGCATAACAGTATGCATTGTAATACAAAATGCATACGGCTGTACACATCATGCCCAGCCACCTGAAAATGTCAACGCTGTTCAGGTCGTGCCGAGACGCGTTTCTCACTTTGCCTGCTCGACCTCAAAAGAATTTTCACATGAAAAGCAGAAACAATACCACCAACGACGCATCCGCCATCATTCCGGACACCATGACAAAAACGCTCCATTTGGTGCCGAGTGATGGTGCCGACAGTTTGCGCGTCAGAAACTTCAAACTGCTCATCACCAATGGCCAGAATCAAGGCCAGGAGTTGGTCGTAAACAAGGAGCGCTTCACCATCGGCACTGGGACAGCGAACGATTTGATCCTAGAGGATGCAACGGTCTCACGAACGCATTCCGAAATCGAAGCAACGACGGAAGGCTACGCCATTCGCGACATGGGCAGTACCAACGGCACCATTATTCAAGGCGTCCGTGTCACCGAGGCCTACCTCATGCCGGGTACCGAATTCCAACTCGGCAACACCCGCATCGTTTTCTGTCCCCTTCAGGAGTCAACAGAGTACGCGTTGAGCTCGAAGGATTCATTGGGCGATATCATCGGCGGCAGCATCCCCATGCGGCGGCTTTACCACATCGCCGAAACCTACGCCCGCACCGATGCAACCGTGCTGATTGAGGGCGAGACCGGAACAGGCAAAGAACTGCTGGCCGAAATGATTCATCGCCACAGTCCGCGCAGAGACAAACCGTTCGTCGTCATTGACTGCGCCTCACTCGCTTCCAACCTCATCGCCAGCGAACTTTTCGGCCACAGCAAGGGCGCCTTCACGGGGGCAAACACGGATCGCGTCGGCGCCTTCGAACACGCCAATGGTGGCACCGTTTTTCTCGACGAAATCGGTGATCTGGAATTGGACATGCAACCACACCTACTTCGTGTACTCGAAAAGAAGGAAATTCGAAAGGTCGGAACAAACGCGGTTCAAAAAGTTGACGTGCGCATTATCAGCGCAACAAACCGCCGTCTCGAAAGCGAAGTCAATGCCAACCGCTTTCGTGAAGACCTCTTCTTTCGACTCTCCGTCGTGCATCTGGAAGTTCCCCCCTTGCGTCGGCGCAAGGACGACCTCGCGATGTTGACAGAATTCTTTCTGTGCAAACAAATGGGCGACGATGCCATGACCAAGGTCCTGGATTTCGAAAAGGCGATCAGCAGCTTTCAGCAGTACGATTGGCCTGGCAACGTGCGTGAACTGCGAAATCTGGTTGAATTGGCCTCGTATAGCGAAAAACATCCCATCGACCTCAGTACATTCCTCTACTTGGGTAGAATGAAGACCAAACAGGACGAAAACCCTGTGTCCATCAACGACGACCGCCCCTTTAAAGACGCCAAAAACGGTCTGATTAAGGATTTTGAAAAGGGATACATCAAGCGTCTGCTCGATCGTCACGAAGGCAACATTTCAAGTGCCGCTCGCGAAGCCGAAATTGAGCGTGCGTACCTGCAGCGCCTGGTCGCGAAGCACGGCCTGCGTCGGGCCAAAAACGACAGCGAAAGCAAGTTCGATCCGGCGGGTTAGGCTCAGGATGCGTGAGAAAGAACGGCCCGTATACGGCGCACGCCGGCACTCGACGACTCTTCCTTCTTGATCTTGAAGCGCCCTAACTCCTGCGTTGCTTTCGCGTGCGGCCCCCCACAGACCTCCATTGAAAAATCGCCTATGGTGTAGACCTTGACCTGCTCTTCATATTTGTTGGAGAAAAGAGCCATAGCCCCCTTCGCTTTCGCTTCTTCAAGCGTCATCACATGCATTTCAATGGGCAGGTCTTTGTCGATTTGATCATTCACAATCGTTTCGACTTCGGCGATTTGCTCAGGTGTCATTTTTTCGGGGTGTGCAAAATCAAAACGCAATCGTTCCGCCGTAATGTTCGAGCCCTTCTGTTTGACATGGGATCCCAACACCATTTGCAAACTCTTGTGAAGGAGATGCGTGGCGGTGTGCAAGCGCATCGTGGCTTCGGACGCGTCGGCGAGACCACCCTTGAAAGCCTTGTCGGCGCCTTGTTTCGACACTTGTTTGTGCTTTTCAAAGGCCTTGTCATAGCCCGCGTGATCCACAGTAAATCCTTCTTCAACACAGATTTCTTCGGTGAACTCGAGCGGGAAGCCACAGGTATCGTATAGCTTGAATGCCACGCGACCGGGCAACACCGCCTGGCCATGCTCTTTCATGCGTGAGACGACCTTCGTTAACTCGGCCATGCCGCGATCCAGCGTCACCTCGAAGCGCTCCTCTTCGTTCTGCAGCTCCGTCAGAATATGATCCTGACGTGCCCCCAGATCCGGATAAACGTGTGTATAGTTTTCGATCACCGATGATGTCACGTCCTTAAAGAAGCCAGGTGCCAGACCGATCGCCTTCGCGTAGCGGATGGCACGGCGAATCAACCGGCGCAACACATAACCCTGTCCGAGATTTCCCGGAATAACATCGTGTGGGTCAGCCATGATGAAGGCGGCACTGCGAACGTGGTCAGCAACCACGCGGTAGGCCTTGAGCGATTCAGCGCTTTCATCCATCCGCATTGACGCACCGGAGGCAATTGACGCAAGAATAGGTGCAAACAATTCGGTTTCATAAACCGTATTCTTGCCCTGCAGCATCGTCACCGTGCGCTCGACACCCATACCGGTGTCGACATTGTTCTTCTTGAGCGGGACATAGCTGCCGTCAGCCGTTTTCTCATACTGCATGAACACGTCATTCCAGATTTCAAAGAATCGTGGGTGACGACCCGGCTTGGCACCGTTTAGCGGCGTGCCGGCAGCGGTATCAATGAACATCTCTGTATCCGGACCACAGGGCCCAGTCTGACCAGCAGGCCCCCACCAGTTGTCTTCCACCGGCAAGGCGAAGATACGCGAATCAGGGACACCCAGCTTTTTCCAAGTCGCGATCGACGCCTCATCACGAGGCGCCATATCGTTGCCTTCGAAAACGGTGACGTAGAGGTGCTCCGGATCCAAGCCCAGATACGACTTGGACGTCAGAAACTCGTACGACCATGCAATCGCTTCTTCTTTGAAATAATCGCCCAGCGACCAATTGCCCAACATTTCAAAAAAGGTCAGATGCGAGGCGTCGCCAACGACATCAATATCGCCCGTCCGAATGCACAGCTGGCAATCGCACAACCGCGTGCCAGCCGGATGCTCCTGCCCGAGCAAATACGGCACGAGCGGATGCATTCCTGCTGTCGTAAAAAGAACCGTAGGGTCATTTTCTGGGATCAGTGATGCCCCAGAAATGACGGCGTGCCCCTTCTCCTTGAAGAAGCTCAAATACATGTCACGCAGTTCGTCAGCCTTCATAGAATCTCAGCAAGTCCCTCAGGCCTTCTTGCCGCCCACCTTTTCGAATACGGCATCGATGATACGCTGCGTCAGCTCAGCATCTTTTTCGAGATTCTCGCGCGACGCCTCATGGCCTTGCCCGAGCTGCTCGCCATCAAACGACAACCATGATCCCCGTTTCGAAACAACTTCAAGTTGAATGGCGGAATCCAAGACGGAGCCTTCCCAGGAAATGCCCTTCGCATAAAGAATATCGAATTCCGCCTCACGAAATGGTGGCGCCACTTTGTTTTTGACCACCTTCACGCGTGTGCGATTGCCCATCACGCTTCCCGCAGAATTTTTGATCGCACCAATCCGACGAATATCGAGACGGACTGAGGAGTAAAACTTGAGTGCGCGCCCACCCGGCGTCGTTTCCGGACTACCGAACATCACACCAATTTTCTCGCGAATCTGATTCGTGAAAAAGACGAGCGTACCCGACGTCGCGATAACGCCTGTCAGTTTCCGGAGGGCCTGTGACATCAGTCGCGCCTGCAGCCCGACGTGCGAGTCCCCCATATTGCCTTCCAATTCGGCACGTGGCGTCAAGGCCGCCACCGAGTCGATGACAACAATATCCACAGCGTTGCTGCGAACCAGCGTTTCCGTAATGGTCAAGGCCTCTTCGCCTGAAGAGGGTTGCGACACAAGCAGTTCGTCCATTTTGACGCCGATCTTCTGGGCGTAAGCCGGATCCATCGCATGTTCAGCATCCACGAAGGCAGCCGTACCGCCTGCTTTCTGAATATTAGCAATGACATGAAGCGTCAACGTCGTCTTGCCCGATGATTCGGGACCATAGATCTCCACAACGCGTCCTTTGGGCAGTCCGCCTACGCCAAGGGCCAAATCGAGCGAAAACGAGCCCGTCGAGACAGCGTCAATCTTGTTGATGATTTCGTTTTCGCCCATCTTCATGATGGCGCCGTCACCGAATTCTTTACGAATTTGCGCGATCACGGAGTCCAGGCTGTCGCCCGGCTTCACTCTTGGTTCTACTGGTTTTTTCGCCATGTTAAAATCCTCTTTCTAGTATGTTATGCATCTGCATCGCCCCCCACTTGCATCGCCAGCCACCTTAGGGCCGTGTCGCTGACGGCTGTTTTCACAGCGTCTCGATCGCCTTCAAAGACGAATCGTTGCACTATGCAATGAGATGTATCTGCAAGTCCAATGTAAACCAGCCCGACCGGCTTCTCGGGCGTCCCACCCATCGGCCCGGCAATGCCTGTCACGCTAATCGCGTAAGTCGTCTGCATCTTTTTTTGTACGCCCAAGGCCATATAGCGGGCGACCGCTTCGCTGACGGCCCCCTCGCGCGCAAGGACATCTGCGGGCACATCCAGCAGCGCTGTCTTGACGGCATTGGCGTAGGCAATAACGCCGCCCATATAAAAGGCAGAACTACCGCTGACCCCCGTGAGCAAGTGGCCAATATATCCGCCCGTACACGATTCCGCTGTGGATACGGTTTCGTTCCGATCGGTGAGGTTGCGGGCGACCTGGAGCACCAAAGGGTCGTTCATCGTGCTTCGTTTTCCCTGTATTCAGAAATACTTAGACATCGTAGCCATTGGGGTGGCGCTGGTGCCACTGCCACGCGCTGGAAACAATATCCTTTAGTTGCGTGAACTGTGGCGACCACCCCAAATCAGCGTGGGCCTTGTCGGCCGCGGCCACAAGGCGCGCGGGATCACCGGCACGGCGCGGCGCCATCACCATCGGAATATCGCGACCGGTCACCTCACGGCATACCTCAACGACTTCCTTGACGGAAAAACCGTTACCTGTGCCGAGATTGAAAACATCCGACGATGTCTGCGAAAGCGCCAACACATGTGCACGTGCGAGATCCACGATATGAATATAGTCGCGAATGCACGTACCGTCCGGCGTGTCATAATCATCACCGTAGACATTGATGGCCTCGCGCTGTCCGAGCGCAACCTGGAGCACAATCGGAATCAAATGGGATTCGGGATCATGATCTTCCCCAAGCGTCTCAGTGGCCCCGCAGGCGTTGAAGTAGCGAAAGAACGTGGTTGTGAGTCCGTGGCAGTCACTGTACCAGGAGAGCGCCTTTTCGAGCGCAAGCTTGGATTCGCCGTAAGGATTGGTCGGATGTTGTGGTGTTGTTTCCCTGATCGGAACGGATTCGGGTTGCCCGTAGGTCGCACATGTGGATGAAAAGACAAACCGCGGCACATTTGCGCTCAAGGCGGCCTCGGCCAGATTGAGCCCGCCGATCACGTTGTTGCGATAATACCGTTCAGGAATGTGCATGGATTCCCCAACCAATGCATAGGCGGCAAAATGCATGATGGCATCGGGCTTTGCCTCTTTCACTGCCGCGTGGACGACATCGGTATCACGCAGATCACCCTGAACGAATCGCGCGCGCGGATCCACAGCGGCCCGGTGACCGCATTCAAGGTTATCGAAAACGGTGACCTCGTAACCGTCATCCAGCAACATGGCCGTGGTGACACTACCGATGTAACCGGCTCCGCCTGTCAAAAAAACATGCACGTGCGTCTTTGCTCCTATGCGGATTCGTCGGATTCAAGATTCTGAATGCGGTTTTCCAGCTCGCGAATCTTTAATTTCCACGTGGACAAACGCGCAATGTTGGCATGCATTCGACGCGATTCATTGTGCGGCATCGCAGGAAAGCCCGACACAAATGTCTTTGGTGCAACGTCCTTGGTTACCCCGCCTCGGCCGCCAACAACGCTGTAATCGCCGATCGTCAGGTGTCCACCAGCGCCCGATTGCCCGCCCATCTGAACATTCTTTCCAACAATCGCCGACCCAGCCAGTCCAACTTGGGCGGCGAAGGCACAATGCTCGCCGAGTTGCACGTTGTGCGCAATCTGAACAAGGTTGTCGAGTTTGCTGCCGCGACCAATGACGGTCTTGCCGAAGCGTGCGCGGTCAATAGTGACGTTGGCCCCAATTTCAACATCGTCCTCGAGAACGACAACGCCGACTTGGCGAATCTTTTTCCAGGCCCCCGCCTCCTGGATATAGCCGAAACCGTCACACCCAATGACGCAGCCGCTATGCAAGATCACGCGTTGCCCCACGGTGATGCGTTCACGCACTGTCACGTTTGGATAAAATTTTGACCCATCACCAACCGTGCTGCCATGTCCCACATAGCAACCCGCCCACAATTCGACGCCGGCACCAATGCGCGCACCAGAAGCAACAACACAGCAGGCCCCAATGCGCGCCGTGGGGTCAACCTCGGCACCCTCTTCAATGACAGCACTGGAATGTATGCCTTCCGGGAGCACTGGATCGGGAGGTCCAATCAGGTCGGCGGCCAACGCAAACCCCGCATCGGGGTTTGCGACCTTCAGCAGTGCGCAGTCGTGCTCGCCCTCGAAATCCATCCCCACGACAACAGCGCTGGCCTGCGTCGCCTGCATATCACCGAGATGACGTTTGTTGGTCATAAAACTCAGATCGCCTGCGCTGGCGTCCGTCAACGACGCAAGTCCCTGAACCGCAAGCGTGGGATCGCCAACTAACTCGGCACCAATCTTCTCGGCAATGTCACCCAATGTATATGGCATTTTGGTAGATCCTGTTTGGCGTTTCCCCGAGCACGACCCATCGTAGGTCAGACTCGGGTTCAGCGAGCCGTTTCTTCGGCCACGCGCCGCTTCAACGGTTCTGTCACATCAATCGACGCGTCCACGAAGAGCACCATATCGGCGCCCCCAACCCGCGCATGCTTTTCCATCACCAACTTGATCCCGCGTGATTTTGCGTACGCATTGATGACACCGCGCACATCTTCAACAATACGTTGGCGCATTCGTTTTCTGCGATCTGCCAATTGATTTTGACGCAACGTTGTCGTGTCATTGAGGCTTTTTTCGCCCTCGCGAATTTTGACGACAACCTCCTGTGCGTCGAGGCGCTTCTGTTCACGCCCCAGATCACTCAAGGCACCGCTTTCCGCATCCTGACGCAAGGCCTCGAAGCGCTTTCCAAGCGCGTCCAATGCATCAATCTGTGCGGCGCGTTCAGCCTCGAATTCATCGGCCTGCTTTTTGAGCACCGTTTCGGCAACGTCCGTGTCGGAATGGGCCTTGACCAGAATCTCCATGTCGACGACCGCAATCTCAAGGTCGCCCCCATGGAGCGATTGCCCCAGGATCACAAACAGGAGAGCCCCACAGAAATATTTAGAACATAAGCTCATGCATGCCCTTTCGTTCGACTTTCGCGCATTAGAAACCAATCCAAAGTACCCATTCGTCGATGTCCGTCAGATCATCGTCTGCTTCAACGGACCAGGCACGATCAATTCGTATAGGAAAGCCCGGCAAATCGAAGCGCAGCCCAATGCCCATGCTGGATGCTGTCTCACCAAAGTCAAAATCATAGGCGTCGCGCCATACATTGCCGACATCAAAAAAGCCAGCGAAACGAATCGAGTCGACGATAGGGATCGTATACTCGGCGCTCGCCACCGCAAGCGTTTGACCGCCGGCTGGCCGATGCGTTTCGCGGCCCGGCGTCGCATCCACGGGAACGACCTTGGGACCAACATCGCGAAACTCATATCCGCGCAAGGTTTTGCCGCCGCCGAGGAACAAGCGGTCGACCAGCGGCACCACATCCGTGTCACCGAAGCCTTCGATCACTTCGGCGCGCGCCCTAAAACTGAGTACATGGTCGAACCACAGGGGAACATAGCTATTCCCCCGTACGCCCCAATGAAACTCATCTGAATCAAAGCCAAATGGTCCACCCGCGACTTCTGTGAAGACCGATGCACGATTCCCCCTGGTTGGCACAAAGGGGTTGTTACGCGTATCGTGCGCCAACGTCAACCGGACCGCGCTACGTGTGCGATCCTCTTCCCTGGTAAAGAAAAACGAATCACGCGGTGCAGCGGCATATACATACTCGTTCGTATCGGCAATATCCTTAATCTCCGTCTTTTCGAGACGGTAGCGCACGCTGAGACGATTCGGACCAGGCAGGGACTTACCCAGTGTAAACGCAGCACCCGTTCGAACTTCATCATAGTCGGTGAAACTGAAGTCGCTGCGGAAAGCATCCACACCCAACGACAACTTGCGATCAAGAAACCATGGCTCAACGAACGACACCTCGAGGTCGTTCCGCCTAGACCCAATTTCCGCACGCACCTTGAGCTTCTGCCCGCCGCCCATAAAGTTGGGCCAGCCTGCGATGTCGAAGTTCGCCTGAGACAATTCAACAAATCCGATAATCTTCTCAATACTGGAGAACCCGGCCCCCATCATGAATTGCCCGGTTCGCTTTTCATCAACGTTAAACACGAGGTCTTTCTCGTCAGGAAGGTTCGTGTCAAGTGGTTCACTTCGTACCGTGGAAAAGAACCCGAGGTTTTGCACGATGCGTTCGCTGCGACCCACGTTGACTTCGTTATAAATTTCACTCGGATACACAAGCAACTCGCGCCGGATCACTTTGTCACGCGTGCGCGTGTTGCCTTTGATCAGAATGTTTCGAATCTTAACCAGATCGCCTTCCGTAATTTCATAGAGCACATCCAGTTCACCCTTTTCAGGGCTGGGGTTGACGACGGTTTTGACCCTCGTATCGATATAACCACGGCTGCCGAAATAGTCGCGCAATGCTTTGGCGCGCGCGTCGATGTCCCGTTGTCCTGCGACGCTTCCCGGCACTGCAGCAACAAACGGTGTGAGCACCGCTTCGGGGAACACCTCCAGTCCGCTTCCTCGCAGCGTGATGCCGTCGAAGCGATACTGTGCCCCTTCTGAAATATTAAACTGCAGTACCACCTGACCTTGATCGTTCCGAGTCACGTCAGGAAAAGGGACAACAGCATCAAGAAATCCGAGATTGCGGTAGTGGTTCTGGATAGCGATACGTCGCGCTTCCAAATGTGACGGCTCATAGCTCGAGCGACGAAACCAACTAAAAGGGTTGTACCAGCGCAATTCCCGATACAAGGAGTGTACGGTCTTTGTGGGCACCGCAGAGTTGCCTTCATAGACAATCTCACTGACACGTGCGCGGCGGCCTTCATCAACCGTGAAAACCACAGTCGCTGTCGCCAGTTCCTTGCTGATCTCGGTGATCGACCACGTCACGCTTGCATCCGGATAGAAATCGTCGATGTACTCTTTCGTCAGCGCCTGTGCGCGTACACCGGCGATTTGGTCGTCAATGAATTCGCCCTGATCCAAATCGAGTGTGCGGTGCGCTTTGGAAGCACGCATCACATCCAAACCGACGACCTCGGCGATTTTGGCGAGTTTATACTTGTTGGTCAGATCATACGTTAGTCGCAACCCACCGGCGGACGTTTCCAACTGGGCAGACACGGCCGAAAAGAGGCCTGTATCGAGAAGCGCTTTGACGTCGCGATTGACGCGTCGCCGATCAAACTCGTCACCTGCCCGGACGCGGGTGTGCGCCGTCACATAGCTTTCATCCACGCGACCCGGCCCTTTGCTCTCAACGGCGATTGCCGTGATCGAGCGACTGTTCACAACCTGGCCCGACGCCCCGACCGCGAGGCTCATTAACAAAAAGCCCGTCAGCAAATATCTCATTCCGTTACTCCTCCCATATCGTCAACAAAATGGTCTATTTCACCCATATCATCGACTCCGCTTCGTTGGCGGTCTTCAAAACGTGTATATTCTTCTATGAAATTAAGATAAACCTCGCCCACAGGACCGTTACGGTGTTTGACAACATCCAGGACGGACAGGGTCTTATCGTCATGCTCCGGATCATCCTGATAGCGCGACGGGCGACGCAACATTAGCACAACGTCGGCATCCTGCTCGATGGCGCCCGAATCACGCAAGTCAGACAGCTTGGGTTTGCCGGTTTTATCGCGCTGTTCCGGCGCACGACTGAGCTGACTCAAGACCAAAACGGGAATGTTCAATTCTTTGGCCATCGCCTTCAAGTTGGCGGACACGTTGGACGTTTCAATCTGTCGCCCCTGCTTGGCGTAGTCGCGCGAGTTCAGAAGCTGCAAATAGTCGATCACAATAAAATCAATGTCGTGACGCTTTTTCATCCGACGCGCGCGTGCGCGCAGCTCCATAACGTCCAACCCACCCGTATCATCGAGAAATATCGGCGCTTTCATCAGGACGGATGCCGCCTTGGCCAATTCACCATGTGCAGGCCCCGAGGCGACCGTGCCGCGTGCCAGATCAAAAGAACGAACCTTGGAGCGCGAGCAGAGCATGCGCATGACGAGCGATTCGCATGACATTTCGAGACTGAAAATGCCAACGCCGTGCGCTTTCCGGTCAGGATCGCCTTGCCCAAGCGAAACATGCTCAACGATGTTCATGGCCAGTGACGTTTTCCCCATCGACGGCCGGGCAGCGAGAACGATCATTTCCCCATTGCGCAAACCCTGAAGTTTATTGTCGATGTTGAGGTATCCAGACGACAGCCCCGTCAACCCTCGGTGCGAATCGAGAATGTGCTCGATTTGCGCCATCGTGTTTTTGACGGAATCGCGCCACGCAACCATGTTGCCATGGCGGTTATCGGAAATATCGAGAAAAGCTTGTTCGGCGCGGCTCAGCACAGAATCGGCAGAATCTCCAGCCGAGAAACACTCCGTCTCTGTCGTGCGTGCGCAATCGATAATGGAACGCAAGAGGTGCTTCTGCCGCACGATGTCGATGTAATATTCAGCGTGTGCCGCGGTGGGTGTGGAATCGATCAGCTTGTCCAGGAAGGCAGGCCCACCAACGACTTCGAGTTTACCCATGGAGCGAAGCTGCTCGCCGACGGTAAGAATATCGATGACCGACGCACCGTGCGTCAGTGCGGTTGATGCATCATAGACCAACCGATGAGCCGGAACGTGGAACGATTCAGGGACCAATTGCGACTCAATGCACATGTCAACGACACGCTGCGCATCGAGCAAAATAGATCCGAGAACACCCCGCTCCGCCTCCTCACTGTACGGCGGCTGCCGGCCGGCAAGCGTTTGCATGGCGGAGGGAGATGATTTGGGCACGGCGGCTTATTCCTCGACGACCCAAACCTTTACCGTGGCATCGATATCGTCGTGCAACTGAAGACGAACGTCCGACACGCCGAGTTCCTTGATAGGCGTCTCAAGCTGAACGGCGGACCGATCAATCTCGAACCCCTGCTCTTTCAATGCATCCGCGATGTCAGCGTCGGTGACGGAACCGTAAAGCTTGTCGCCTGCACTCGTGCGTGCCTTGAGGGTCACAGAAACATTTCCCAAACTGCGGGCCAACTGCGCGGCACCGGCTAAGGTCGCCTTGCGTTGCTCTTCGCGCTGTGCCTGCAACTTCGCCAGGCGACGGTGTGTCGCGGCAGAAACAGGGGCAGCCAAGTCACGTGGCACCAGGTAATTGCGCGCATACCCATCGGCCACGTTGACGAGATCGCCTTCGCTGCCAAGGTTGGGTACGTTATCCAAAAGCATTACTTCAGTGGACATATTACATTCTTTCTCAGTTACGCCAGTCGGCAACCCGTAACGACGATCAACGCGAAGCGTTTTCGAAGTGTTTTCAGATTGCGCAAACCAACTTTATTGGACGAGTCCCATGACTCGTAACTTGCGCACGCCGCGCTTGATTCCGCGCTGCTGCTTGGCCGATGCGCCCGTGATTCGTGCCGGCACAATTTTGCCGTGCTCCGTCACGAATTGACGCAAAAATTCATGGTCATTGGTGTCGATTGACTCAACGCCGTCCAGTTGGCGCACACGGCGCTTTGGTGTGGGTCGCGATGGTTTTGCGCGACGATTCGATTTGCCTTTGTTGGGATATGCCATCGTTTTTCTCTCCTTGGCGGTTTACTTACTTAAAATGGAAGATCGTCATCCGTTTGCACAGTGTCATTTGATGGGGTTGGCGCCGCGCCAGCCTGGCCCTGTGGTTGAGCATCAGGTGCGTTAGTCGTGGTCTCTGCCTGGTCTTGTACCGGTGCCGCTGCAGGCGCAGCACCTTGGTCGCCATCTCCGCCTCCGTCAGCAAACTCAGCGCCGCGACGCGGGCTGCCCAGGAATTGAACGCGGTCAGCACGCACGCGAATCTTGCTACGCTTTTCGCCTTCTTTGGATTCCCACTGGTCCAGCTGCATACGGCCTTCAATAAATACGGGGGAGCCTTTGCTCAAGTATTCGGCACAGGTTTCGGCCTGACGTGCCCAGACGACAACATCCACAAACACAGTGGACTCGACCTCCTGGCCCTCTTTGTTGCGGAAGCTCTCGTTCACGGCAAGACCGAGCTCCGCCACCGCGGTACCGGACGGAATGTAGCGGACTTCCGGGTCGCGTGTCAGATTCCCTATAAGGAGGACCTTATTGAGACTAGCCATCCGTGGACTCCCCGGCAGTTACTGACTCCTTGGCGACGGCCTCCTTGGCAGCGCCCTCATCGGCAGCCTTTTCTGCAGCAGGGGCTTTGGCCGGCGCCGTAACAGGCTCCGTCGTGCGCGGCGTCCGCGTTGAACGTGATCCGCGCTCATCCTCTTCAGCAGGCTTGGCAACGCGCGTGAACGGCTTACCGTCCGACACAAGAATCTGAACGCGATAAATTTCCGTATTCAATTTAAGGCGTGCTTTGTAATCCTTGATGCGCTCTGGGTCCATGGTGATGCGCATGCGATAATACATGCCCTCATACACTTTCCCCATTGGGCGTGCGAACGAACGACGGCTAGGCGTATCCGACTCAAGGACGGTTCCTTCCTGACGCGTGATTTCGGTCTGAATGGATTCGAGAAGCTTATCCGAATCGGGTTGCTCCATGTGCGTCGGCAAAATAAACATTGTATCGTAAGTCTTCAACTGTAACTCCTTCACCTCTCTGGCAGTCGTCGCTGCCGATCAGATCGATAAGCGCTACGCGCTTTCGTCGTCCTCGATCGTTCGTCCATTGTACGTATTCATGGCAACATTCACGTCCTGTTCGATGCAGCATATAACAGCATCGGCAGCGAGCATGGTCGCCTCTTCAAATTGTACCAGTGAGTCACCCTTGAAGGGCGAAAGCACATGGCTTACCAAATTCTTCCCTCGACGCGCTTCGCCGACTCCCACGCGCACTCGCGCAAAATCGTCCGTACCAAGCGTCTCAATAATCGACTCCAATCCACGGTGTCCGCCACTACGACCATTTGGTCTGATGCGCAGGCGACCCAACGCCAGATTGACATCGTCAACGACCACCAGTACGTCCGATGGCTCACTTTTGTAGAACTGCAGCATCAGCGACACTGCACTTCCACTCCGATTCATGAACGTCACAGGCTTTGCCAGCAAAACGTCCAGCGTGGGCTGCCCAACGCGCGCGGTCAAGGCACGAAAACGTGTCTGCTGCTTAAACGTTGCGCTTTCGCGTGCCGCCATCGCTTCAACTACTTGATAGCCAACATTATGCGGCGTATTCAAGTATTCGGCGCCCGGATTGCCTAGACCCACAACAAGTTTCACAGCACACCCGGACTTTCACTTCAAATTTACTCAGCCTTTTCCTCGGCGGGTTCCGCGACCTCGGACTTTTCTGCGTCCTCTTCCGCCGCCGTTTTTACGCGCGGTGCGGATACAGATATAATCGCAATGTCGGCAGATGTCGTTATTTCTATGTCGTCAGGCAGGATAATGTCACCCACGGTCAACGCATCGCCGATATCAAGATCGCTAATATCAATATGCAAGGTCTCGATGAGGTTTTTCGGCAGACACTCGATTTCAACATCACGTAGCAGAATCTCGACCACACCACCGGCTTCGGTGCCCTTCGGTGTTCCATCGAATGAAAGTTGGGTCGTCGAGCGCATCTTATGGCCCATGACGACCTCGACGAAGTCGACGTGCAGAACGGTACCGGATACCGGGTGGCGCTGAATATCTTTCAGCACGAATTTCCCGACATCTTCACCGCTGACTTCCACGTCCAACAGACGTCCTTCCAAGCCATGGCCTCTGAGGCTCATCTCAAAGGAATGATGATCCATCGACACTTCCACTGCGGTTCCGTCACTCCGGCTCAAGACGCCAGGCAGGCGACCTGCATTGCGAAGCTTACGTACCAACTGCTTGCCATTTGCTTCGCGATTTTCAGCAACGATCTTTGATTCGGTTTCGGCCATTTTCTTATTCTCCTAGCATTACATACGAAACAGCGATGTCACGGACTGATCTTCGTGAATCCGGACAATGGCTTCACCTAACAGCTCCGCGACGCTCAACACGGTTATTGGAAACATGCTCAATTCTTCTTCGTTCAACGGGATCGTGTCCGTCACAACCAGTTGCTTGATGATCGACGCCTTCAAGCGTTCCAACCCCATCTGCGTGATCGCGGCGTGCGTCACAACAGCATGCACGTCGCCGGCACCGGCGGCTATCACGGCATCGGCAGCCGAACACAACGTTCCGGCGGTCGTCGTCAAATCGTCAACCATGATGGCCGTGCAGCCCTCGACGTCACCTACGACGGTCAAATTCTCGACTTCATTGGCGTCGATACGACGCTTGGCCGCGATCGCCAGGCCGCATCCCAGCATTCGCGAGTAGGCATAGGCAGCCTTTGCGGCCCCCATGTCTGGCGATACGATAACCGGGTTGGGGAAATTCTGCTCTTTAAGGTGTTTAACGATGATTGGCGATGCGTACAGATGGTCCACCGGAATATCAAAGAAGCCCTGTATCTGCTGTGCGTGCAAATCAACCGTGAGCACACGGTCAGCGCCAGCAGCCACCAATAGGTTGGCAACCAGTTTCGCGGTAATGGGGACGCGTGGCTGATCCTTGCGATCCTGACGCGCGTAGCCATAAAAAGGCAACACGGCGGTGATACGATTCGCGGACGCGCGGCGCATGGCGTCAATCATGATCAATAATTCCATCAAACTCTCGTTTGGTGGCTTACATATGGATTGCACCAAAAAAACATCACGCCCGCGGATGTTTTCCTTAATTTTGACAAAGATTTCGCCGTCCGGAAAGTGTTTGATCTCAATCTCGCCCAGCGCTATTCCTAAATGGGAAGCGATTCTGTTCGATATGGACGGGTTGGATGTACCCGCAAAAATTTTCAATTCACTTTTCACGTGAAAAAGCCTTCTTTAGTCAATAAACAAACGTTAAATCGTGCTGGTTGCCCGACTAGGACTCGAACCTAGACTACAGCCGTCAAAGGGCCGTGTGCTACCATTACACCATCAGGCAACGTCTAAAAATTTCCGAATATGATCGTGCAGCCCAAGCGCGCTAGAGTCCTGTCCGATTTCCGGATGAAAACGGAAGGTGATAGTGTTTTCGGGTGTCATTGTCAAGCCAGCAGCGTAAACGCATCGCTGAAACCAGCGCCAACGAATGGCATTTCCTCGCGCTGATTGATTCCCCGTAAGCCATTGCTCGACACCACGCCTGCATTGGGTCCCTTGGCGCAGAGGTCAGGGGGCAGGTGTCAGGTGTCAGGCAGATTCT
>JBLHHU010000054.1:0-16216 GCA_047615735.1 Kiritimatiellia bacterium
GCACTGACACTCATGAACTCGTCTGGGGCATTCAGCGCGGGCCGTTGTTCCCACGCAAAGCCGGCGCGCACCGGAATTTCGCGACGGCGCGTTAGAAAGAGATATTCCATACCCGTACGAATCGCCCACGTGTCGTCGATGGGGTTTTGACCATGCGGTGATCCGTCCAGCGGATTGATTTTGCCGCCACCCTCGGCCTGAAAGGCAAAATCTGACCAGCCGGTATAATTGACATCGAGCGTCGAATAAAAAAGCTGCGTCCAACGCCACAACACACCGACGGCCCAATACAACGGAAAATCGAACTCAACATCCTTGACTGTCGTGATCGTTGTATCGACTTCATCAACCACATTTCCCGTGCGCTCGGACCTAGACACGATACGGTTGTGGGTGATCTTTTTCTGCGTCGCCTTCGCGGTCCAAGGCAGGTCAAGTGCCCCCCCCCACACTCAGGCGGCGCGTTGGCGTCCACATCATGCCGATGGTGCCATTGTAACCATGTAGATCCGTGATTTCGTTAATCTCTTCGTACAGACCCTCCACTATAAGTACGTCGCGCTGGCTGGATGTCGATACATCTGTAAAGGCATCAAACGACCCTGGTTGCTGCGGCGGATTGATCGGGAACGGTCCAAACAAAAGGCCTCCCCCGACGGCGCTGCGGACTTTAAACGTCCCAGTCACGAGATAGTCACTCGTGGTCGACGTGTACTGACAGAGTTCACCCGGCTCTCCGTTCGACCCTCGTAAGATGCTCGAACATGTGAGCGGATTTTTTCGCCCGATTTTGGATCCAACATATAGCTATTGAACGCTCCACCGACGGACACGTGGGGCGTCACTTCAACGGCCAGCGCTGGCGACAAGGCAGACACGACGCCCTCCTGCTCGAATTCCAAGTCGGAAAGCAGCGCCGATCCCAGAACTTGATCGAACTCGGTGCTGACATCCGTGTGGCTGTTGACCACAACATCCACTTCTAGAAACACTAGCATCCCATAGGCCAAAGAGAAGATTAACCGCAGAGGACGCGGAGGACGCGGAGGAAAGAAAAGAATAGACATCGGTGACGAGAATCAGTCGGCGGGGGAATCCCCACCGATTGATTCTCGTCACCGAACCTCTGCGCTCTCTGTGAACTCTGCGGTTAATCTTTTCTTCAGGGGTTTGAAATTCTGCAATGCAGCCTGGGCACATGGCGTCAGAAACATTAGGAAATACGCTTCTTTCGCAGCCAATATTTGTCCCTATGGGATGCTAGTGTTCTAGAAACTGAATATTGCGTTCGTTTTTCGAGATATGTTGGCGTGTTTGACTATTGAACGAATCGGCTGTTTTAGCAGCATTGCGTTGCGTCGTGGCCTGATTGATGTTGGCGTTGAAGCGCTGCTCAAAATCATACGCCTCCTGATAGTTGATCGAGAACACGACGTTGCGCTTCAGGGGCATACTATAGAATGGAATCGCAACGCTGAAATAGTTGAGGTTGTGGCTACTGAACGCGTCATCTCCGACAAGAAAGGAATCGTCATTAGAGCGGTGCTCCTCCCGCTCGCGTGAATAGCGATAGACAACGGAGGCCTCGGGCCGTTCCAATTGCGTCAGACCACCCGGATTCCACGAGGCGGCCGTGGCGTCATCGGCGACCGCGGTGAAGGCACCCGCAAAGCCGAGCGCGCGCGCACCCGAACCCGTCGGCAACGGTGCCGAGAAAACGGCTGGTGGCTGAAACGGCGTCACAGCGGGTGCGTTGGGTGTGATTAAATCCCCCGTTGGGCCAACGTGGGCCAGATCGACCTCAACATCCACCTCACCCAAACCGCCCAAGCCGACTGAAATGATCGCAGCGTGCGTCGACCACACCCAGCCAGCCACGCCGAGACAAACGAGCCACTGCATCTGGCGTGTCGTACGCCCCACCACCCGCGCTCGAACTAAATTGTGTTGATGCCGTCTCGTCATCAGTTTCCCTGAACAGACTCCACACGCAGCCGCCATTGGCATGCCCAATACCGTAACAAAAGCGCGACTGCCGTAATAGAACGAAGTAAAGTTGCGCCCCAGGACACGTGGCGCCGAAACGCCACGTGTATCCCTACACGCTTACCTGTCGAAGAAAAGGCTTTTTCCCTTCGCGTCATACGGGTTAAAGTTAGGAATCACTGGGCTTCACTCTGAAATGGGTTCGCTAATCCGGAAAAATGATCATGGCTGAAAACCAGGCCGATTCACAATCCGATTTCGACGTCGAAGCACTGCGCGCCAATGACGAATCCGCGTGGATGCGCTTCTTTGAAGAATTCGATCCTCTGATTACATCCGTATACATTTCGAGGGGAAGAAATGTGCGCGCATTCCGACAGTTAAGCATAAGACCAGATAACGCCGTGCCGAATTTTAGCCAAAACGTAAATATGAGCACCAAATCATACAGCGAAGAAGACCTGTGGGCTTACGTCCATGGAGAAACGCCAATACGCGGACTGCCCTGGAACAGGCACTACAGAATGATAGCGCACCCGCCGAGGCCGAAAAACAGATCCGTGCGACGCATACGCACCTCGCCCATGGCCTGCAAAGCGACGTGGACAATGACGACGCGCTAACGACACGCGTGCTGACGGCTTGCGGACGACACGGGGCAGTCCTGGACGAGCCATTTTGACAATGCGGACGATTATCGCGACCGCGTCGACACGTTTGCCACCGAAATTGTGGCCGATCTGATGCGAGCCCTGTAGCGCGCTTTTCGGAGTTGAGCGTATGTGATGTGGCGATATGCCGAAGTGCCTCTTGGCCACTATCGATACACTGAGTACCCCTGTTGTGAACGTCGCGAAACACGGCATCAACAAAGTCAGAGCGCAACGACGCACGCCGGCGTCTATTTCCCGCTGGGCGCAAGGAGTTGGACAACCGCTGCATGGCCGCTTTTCTTTGCGAAGGAAGAGGCCGTATCCCCGTCGACATCCTTGAGTGTCGAATCCGCGCCACGAGCGAGCAAGACACGCACGACGTCCACATGGCCCTCTGCTGCAGCGAACATCAGCGCGGAAAAATGTTCGTCACTGTCGACCAGATTCACGTTGGCCTTTTTGTCCAGGAGGAGCTTAACCGGCTCGACGACTGGCGACGTTGCTGCGTACATCAGTGCCGTACGACCTGTGGGGTCGCGCTCGTCGACGCGGGCGCCGCGCTGCAGCAACAGCCCGACGATTTCGGTATGTGCGTTAAACGCGGCATACATGAGCGCCGTTCTTCCTTCGTCATCAAATGCGTTGATGTCCACGCCCGCTTTAACAGCGGCGATGACGACGTCTAACGACCCCTCAAGTGCGGCCTCATAAAACGCCGGATCCGGCGCCTTTACCGGCACAGGCGCCTTGGCGACACGATTGGTGGACGGCCCGGGCTTGTGCCCCTTAGGAGCGCTGGACTTCGAACTGGAATCGCTGCACCCGTACAGAAGAGCAGAACAGCCCAGCACCAGAAAGCTACGTAGCAAAACGGAGCGCCGTATTGTGTCATTCGAAATATACATTCGTCTACAGTCCCCCAAGCAGACGCTTCATCGCAAGCTGAATCCGTACATCGCGCTCCGTGCGACTTGTCGATGCGCCCAGTTTGCTTGGCACCGTACCGCGCCAGATGAGCGTGTTTGACTTTCGGTCAACGAAGTCCACGATCAGCGTGCCCGCCGAATAGGACGCAACGCCGCTATGAAGATTAACCGGTTCCGGCCGCCAAGACGATGCGCCCGGCCGAAACATATAGTGTTTCGCGTATTTGTAGGTATAGCGCTCCGCAACAGTCGCGGCGTCCAGTTTCGAATCCAGCGCCACATGATATCCGATCAACACGGCGGGGCGATCGACCCTGCTATAGCCCTTGGCCTCCAACTCCGAAACAATGGCCTTTTCCAGGTATTCAGGCACGTATTTCGCATTGTCTTTCCGCTGGGCGAGATTAACACCTTTGCCGCTCGCCGGGGCCCAATTGAACGACGTGTAGAGCGCCATGTTGGCCGAGGGCGCCTTGTACGCGTTGATTGAATTGGACGAAGAGCCGCAGGCAAATAGAGACGTGGCAACCCACACAGCGACCGAGTATTTCATGGAACCGTTCCCGCAGAAAATCGACGCGTAAACCCGGCGCATTTGGTTGCGCCGTTGTCGCGCACACTATGATCTAGGCGGCACAGAAAATACCAGCGGAAATCCTGGCAACGCGAAGGCCTAAGGTCGGCGCTTCAGGGTCACGACAACAGGGAAATGATCCGAATAGCCTTCCAGGTAGACCAGTTCTCGCGTGTCCCAGTCGCGCGTACGACGAAAGGGCTTCGGACGCCCGCGCTCATCCTTGAATACGTCGGGCTTATAAACACGATAAGACTTTGGCACGACCTGCCATCCCGCGCGCCGAGATCGCGCTTCATCTAACATCCCGGCGGTCACGCTGATCGAATCAAAGGTGTGCCATGCAAAACCGTAACGACTGTAGTAGGTCCCATCGCGGCCGCGACGTAGTCCGCGATGCAGATTGTACAGATAGTTTTCGGCCGGATTTTCTAACGCGGCTTCACGATCGGCGATGCTTTTTAGGCCAAGAATCAAGGTGGCCGCCTGGAAATCGTCGTTAAAATCACCGAGCACAACGATGGCGGCGTCCGGCGCTTTCGCCAAACGCCGGTCCACTTCTGCACGAACAGCTTTGGCCTGCACCATGCGAACAGGAAGGGTTTCGTGCGGCGTCCCAAAGTGGGATTTCCAGTGATTCACGCACAGCGTCAATGCAGCACCGTTGATCTCAAAATCAGCAAAAAGAGAATCCCGCTGCGTGGCAACAGGGGTCAACCAATTCGTGCTGACGGCTGGATAGCGCGAAATGATGGCAACATCAATGCCGCGATGATCCGGACCTTCACGGTGAATGATGTGGGGGTAGGCAATCCCGTTGCCCTTGGTAACACGTGCGGCGAGGTCGTCGAGAACGCGTCGGTTTTCGACTTCGGATACGGTGATGAAATCGGCCTTCAGCGGAATCAGTATCTCGGCCAGATGGTCCAGCTTGCGCTGATAGCGCTCGGGCGTCCACAACTTGAAGGTATGCGCCAGAAACTCGTCATCGCCAGCGTTATCCGGATCATCGTCGGCATCGAACAGGTTTTCGGTGTTCCAGTGCATCACGGTGAGTTCAGTCGGTTCGTCGGCGGCGCGAAGCGGCGCACAGCAAAGGGCCAGAAACGCGGCAGCAACAGCCACCGGTGTGATTACGTGCCCTAGACGGTCGCTCATAGGGGGTCTCCGTTTCTCAAAAAAGTGCACGTCATGCGTTGCTCAGCCAGCCTGATCAGCTTCGGCCAACTACTTCTTGGCACCTTCAAACAGTGCTACAAATTTTCCGTAGCCTTCGTCCTGCAACTTATCAAGCGGCACAAAGCGTAACGAGGCCGAATTGATACAGTAGCGCAGACCAGTTGGATCGGGGCCGTCGTTAAAAACGTGCCCAAGATGCGAGTCACCTTGCTTGGAACGCACTTCCGTCCGAACTCCCCATAGTGATTTATCAACCTTTTCGACGACGTGTTCCGCATCAACGGGCTCCCAGAAGGAGGGCCATCCGGTGCCGGAGTCAAACTTATGCGTCGACGCAAACAGCGGCTCACCGGAAACGATATCAACGTACAATCCGGCCGCCTTGCTGTCCCAAAACGCGTTCTTAAACGGGCGCTCGGTGCCTTCGTGCTGGGTCACGTTGTACTGAACAGGTGTCAGGGTCTTCTTCAACTCGGCGTCGCTTGGTTTCGTATACACCTTTTCTGCTCCTTTTGCTTCATCTTTGCCCGCGTTGGCCACTGTCCAAGTCGTGACAACGGCAGCGCAGGCGACGATCAGAATCAACACATTGTCTTTCATGGTAACTCCTTGTTCTGATAACAATCTTAGCATTAGCATGTTCCCTACGCCAAGGTTCGTCAAACGCCAGATAGCCGGAATTGGTGAAAAAGACGAGTTTTGTGAAAAAAGGGGCATAAACAGTTAGTAATTGACTCTTTTGGGGACATTGTTATTGTTCAACGCCTTGATTTCACGTACCGAAACCGGATGCAACAACCTAGGGACCCCACGATGTCAAACAGCATGGATCTAAGCGTCGATTTGAGCGGAAAAGTAGCCCTTGTGACGGGCGGCGGCGGCATTCTATGCAGCCAAATGGCCAAAGATCTGGCTGCGTCCGGCGCAGCGGTAGCGGTCATGAGTCGCACGCAGGCGAAGGTCCAGGCTGTCGCCGACGCCATTACCGCAGCGGGCGGAAAGGCCATTGCCGTCAGTTGTGACGTTCTGGACCGCGACGCCCTGGAAGCCGCACGCGAGCGCATTGAGTCGGAGCTTGGGCCCGTCGACATTCTCGTCAACGGCGCGGGCGGTAATCACCCGCTAGGCACGGCAACGGTCAACCACTGCAGCAGCGCCTTGTTGGACAACACACCCGAAGGCACGCGCACCTTTTTCGACCTCGATCTCGAGGGCGTTTCCTTTGTCTTTAACGTCAACGTCATTGGCACACTGCTTCCCAGCCAGGTCTTCGCACGCAGCATGGCGCAGCGCGGCGAAGGCTGCATCATCAACATTTCCTCCATGAGCGCCTACACCGCGTTGACCCGCGTGGGCGCCTATAGTGCGGCCAAAGCCGCCATTAATAATTTCACCGGCTGGCTGGCCGTGCACCTCTCAAAATGCGGCGTGCGTGTCAACGCAATCGCCCCGGGATTTTTCCTGACCGAACAGAACCGCGCCCTGCTCACCACGGAAGACGGCGGCCTATCGGAACGCGGTCAAACCATTATGGACAGTACGCCCATGGGTGAATTCGGTAGCCCGGAAGACCTGAGCGGGACCCTGCTCTGGCTCGCCTCCAGCAGTTCGCGCTTTATTACAGGAACCGTCATCCCCGTGGACGGTGGATTCAACGCATTTTCAGGAGTCTAACGCAAGGGCGTCACACACGCCGCTTCAGTTTAAATTAACAACAACACCACTATGGTTCAGGGAGAACACAACATGCAGAAAGCCGATATTGGATTAATTGGTCTGGCCGTCATGGGCGAAAACCTCATTCTCAACATGGAAAGCAACGGCTACCGCGTCGCCTGCTTCAATCGCTCAACCGAGAAGGTCGACGCCTTCATGTCAACGCGCGGAAAAGACAAAAACTTCATTGGCTGCCACACGGTCGAGGATCTGGTCGCGTCGTTGGAGCGTCCGCGACGCGTCATGATCATGGTGCGCGCCGGCAGTGCCGTCGATGCCGTGATCGAAAGCCTGCTGCCCCACCTCCAGGAAGGCGACATCATCATCGACGGCGGCAACAGCCACTACGACGATACGATTCGACGCACAAAAGCCCTCGAGCAGCAGGGATTCCTCTTTGTTGGAGCCGGCGTGTCCGGCGGCGAAGAAGGTGCCCTCAAGGGTCCCTCAATCATGCCCGGCGGCAGCAAAAAAGCTTGGCCTGCCGTGAAATCCATCTTTCAGGACATTTCGGCCAAGGTCGATGACGGCAGCCCGTGCTGCGAATGGCTTGGCCCCGATGGTGCCGGTCATTTTGTCAAAATGGTGCATAACGGCATCGAATACGGCGATATGCAGCTCATTTGCGAAGCCTATCACATTATGTCGCAGGGCCTCGGAATGACGCCGTCAGAAATCGGCGAAACGTTTTCGGAATGGAACAAGGGCGTGCTCGACTCCTACCTGATCGAGATCACCAGCGAAATTCTGATGAAAAAGGATGACGAAACCGGACAAGCCATGGTGGATGTCATTCTCGACACGGCCGGCCAGAAAGGCACGGGCAAATGGACCTCAGTGGCAGCCCTCGATCTGGGCGTCGCCGTTCCTCAGATCGCCGAGGCCGTCTTCGCGCGCTGTTTATCAGCGGTCAAAGAAGAGCGTGTCGCGGCATCCAAGAAGCTGCGTGGCCCACGCGCAACCTTCCGTGGCGACCGCGCCAAATTTTTGGGTCAGTTGCACGACGCCGTTTACGCCGCCAAAATCTGCTCCTACGCGCAGGGCTATCAATTGCTTCGTGCCGCTTCGGAGGAGAACGGCTGGAAACTTAATTACGGCGAAATCGCGCTGATGTGGCGTGGTGGGTGCATCATTCGGGCTCAGTTCCTCGGCAACATCAAAGAAGCCTTCGACAAACGCCGCAAGCTCGCGAACCTGTTGCTGGACCCGCACTTCAAACGCGTGATCAACAAAGTGCAACGCCCGTGGCGTACCGTCATCCGCGAAGCCGTCAAACTCGGCATTCCCGTGCCAGCAATGGGCACGGCACTGAACTACTTCGACTCCTATCGCAGCGAGCGCCTACCGGCCAACGTGCTTCAGGCACAGCGTGACTATTTCGGAGCGCACACCTATGAGCGCATCGACAAGCCGCGCGGTGAATTCTTCCACACGAACTGGACAGGTGAAGGTGGGTCCACATCGGCATCGACCTATACCGTTTAAGGCGACGCCCGGTTAGGCAAGCGCGCTTTTAAACCAGTCGAGGACCGCCGAAGGTGACTTTTCATCGAGCTCGGCGGCGTCCGAACTGCCGATGGGAGGTAAGGCGCCGACACGCGCAAAGTAGTCATTGCGTTTGGCGGCGTCCGGATAATCGGACACGGCCTGCTCGGACAGATAGCCGTAATTCGCAAAGTGCAAAAGATTGGTGTGTCCCACCATGACCTGTGCGCCGAGCGTAAAGCTCGCCGCCTGCTCGCTCAGGACGTCGCCACTGAGATCATCCACGAAGGGCAACCCCTGTTTGTTCATTTCGGTGCCAATGTTGATGGGCATGGCTAGATCATCCGCGGCGGCAACGATCGCTCTGAGGTTGGCAACCTTGATGGCCTTCTGGTCCGGGTCGGCAATGTTCCAGTTCCGATCGGGCACGATGTTCAATGCCGCACAGCCAATCATCTTCATGTTGTCCAGCAAGGCGCGCCCATCCGCTTCACCGGCGCTGGTCCCGTCAAGCCAGGTCACCATTGGGATCGCGTCGCTGCTGAGCGCCCATTTGACAAAATCACGCACCGGCGGGAAGGTCTCTTCAGACGGCTGCTCGTAGCCCACACCACCGCTCTTGACGAGACGGGCACGCACCAGATCTTCCCACTTGGGACGGCTTGCGAGAATCGCCGCCGTGGCCGCGCCATCCATCTTGAAAATGTCGGCCCAAAACGCCTGCAGGCGGTCCGCGTCACGAAACACCTCGATCGACTTGTTGCAGTAGGCGCGAATGATGTGACGCTCCGTGGCGCCGGCCTTGGGGGTCAGCGTGAGCACATCGTTTTCATAATCAATCGCGATGTCGGGCAGGTGTGGATTGACGCGAGCGATCAATTCGATATTGCGACGCGTAGAATTGTCGGCCAGAAGCTGCAACCCGCGCCCAGACTCGCTATCCGCGGTCGGCTTGTCAACAAACCCAGCCGCCATGATGTAGGTCACCCCCGGTTCACCCGGCGAACAGATATCGACGGTAGCATAGTCGTCGTAGTATGCCCGTGTTTCCAGGCTGGCCGCGACGCGCAAGCCCAGCACCGTGCCAGCATCAATAAATTCGCGTACACCGTCCAGCACATCGAAATCGCAAAGCCCCGCGGCATACAACCCGCGTTTGCGCGATTCCCAGGCGATACGACTTGGCGACCAATCTTCCGCATTGAATGAGAAAAACGAGTGCATGTGCATATTGAAGTTGGCCGTCGCTTCAGGCAAGGTGCCCGCCTCGAGACCGAAGCAGGTGCTGAGTGCATTGCGGCGATCATTGGGATCAAAAGCGTTCAAGGTCGTGTCGAGGTCCATGGCGGGTGCATCCTTTTCGGTTGTTGGGAAAATGGTTGTGTTAATGGCTTAAGAGCGCGGCCACGCGGGGCGCGAAATACGTCAAAATCATGTCTGCGCCGGCGCGGTGAATGGACGTCACCATTTCCAGCATGCCCTGGTCGGCATCCACCCACCCTTTTTCGGCAGCGGCCATCAACATGCTGTATTCGCCAGACACATTGTACGCCGCGATGGGCACGTCAAAGGCAGCGCGCGCATCGGCAATGATATCAAGGTAAGCCAAGGCGGGTTTGACCATAATGACGTCCGCGCCCTCTTCAATGTCCAACTGCATTTCGTGCAGCGCTTCGCGCCGATTGGCCGGATCCATCTGGTAACTTTTCTTGTCGCCCTTTTTAGGCGCGGACTTCAAGGCACCGCGGAAGGGACCATAAAAGGCGGAGGCGTATTTAGCGGAATAGGCAAGAATCCCGACGTGGTTGTAGCCTTTGTCGTCCAGGGCACGACGAATCGCACCAACGCGACCATCCATCATATCGGAAGGGGCCACCCAATCGACACCGGCGGCCGCATGCCGCAGCGCCATGCGGCACAACACCTCGACCGTTGCGTCGTTCACCACCTCGTCGCCCACGACAAGGCCGTCGTGACCGTGATGTGTATACGGGTCAAGAGCGACATCCGTCTGCACACAGAGTTCTGGGAGTTCGGCTTTGATCGCGGCGACCGCGCGTGGAATCAGGCCATCTGCAGCATAGGCGCCCGTGGCGTCGTCGTTCTTGTCGTCGCAGTAACCAAACAGGTTTACAGCCGCGATGCCCAATTCAAGATTCTGTCGACAGGCCGCGATGCAGGTATCGATCGAATAGCGAAACTGGCCAGGCATGCTGTCGATCGGTTCGCGCTTGCCCTCACCTTCGACGATGAACATGGGGTAGATTAACATGCCGGCATCAAGTCTTGTTTCGCGAACCAGGCCTCGAATCGATTCGAGGCGACGGAGGCGTCTAGGTCTGTGCGTTAAATCCATGATCCATCCTCTACTGGCATCCCGCCGTGCGCTATGCGCTGACGTTCACAACGGCCTTCATCACATTATCTTCGTATCCACACACCAAGTCAAAGGCGGCCTTGCTCTCGGACAATGAATACCGGTGCGTAATCATCTGGTCCACGTCGATGCGCCCCTGTTCAATCAGGTCGATCGCCGGTTGTACGCACTCGTTTTGGCGGCGCACATTTTGAATGTTGATTTCCTTGCGTCGAATCGCGTCACAGGGAAACGACACGCGATCTTCTTCGGGAATTCCAATAAACATCAGTTTTCCGCCTGGCTTGAGCAAGGCGACGGCGTCATCGAGTGCCTCTTGTTTACCGCAGCACTCGAAAACAACATCGAGCAGACCGGGCTCGGCATCGCTGATCTCACCAACCGCATCCTCCTTGGAACGATTTCCCGCCCAAGCGGCACCCGCGTCACGCGCCTTGTCGACACGGCCATCAATTTTGTCCGTCACATAAATCGTCTCCGCGCCCTCGGCCAACGCCGGCAGCATGACGCTCATGCCGATCGGGCCAAAACCCAGAATGCCAATTTTCGCGCCCGGCATAGGAATGCCGGACAACTTGACGGCATAAACCCCGATGGACAGTGGCTCCACGATGGCCGCCTGCTCAAGCGTCATCGCGTCACTCACGCGAAAGCAACTGCCTTCGGGCATGACAATGCGCTCGGACAGACACCCATCCGCCTGCCCCGGGCAGCCCAGAAAACGCATGTGGCGACAGGTGTGCTCGCGCCCGATAAGACATTGATCACATTGCCGACAGGGCATAGCCGGATCCACGGCAACGCGATCACCGGGTGCGACGCGTGTCACAGCGGATCCCACCTCAAGAACGATCCCCGAAAACTCGTGCCCAACGGCATAGGGATAAGAGACGACCTGACTGCCGATACGACCCGTTTTGTAATAGTGGATGTCCGACCCGCACACTCCGACCGTGCCCACCTGGAGCAGCACGTCGTGTGCATCCGCGACATGAGGCTCATCGATATCGTGCATTTCCATGCCTAAAATATCAGTCAGCACCATCGATTTCATGTCGTACACTCCGTTTGGGTTTCAGGACTCGAACCCTATGACATTTCCCGTCGAAATTCAATAGCTATCCGTCGTCTGACCACGGCAGAAACCCGCCGGTGTTGTCGAAAAATACCGCACTAGAGGCACTTGCAGCCTTGTGATCAGACACCGGAACGGTCTAGGATGTCACGCACCATGACAACGCTCCTCAACAAAACGATACGCCTCTTCCTCGACAGCATCGGCCGCCGCGACGAATACGAATTTTATCTCTCAAAATTCACAACCATCGATGGGTCGACATTTGCACTGATCTGTCCGGACGCCGATGACATCGACAGCACGGCACAGGCCCTTGCCTTTGACCTCAACACCCTAGCCCGCCTGGAGCTCTTTCCTGCGCTATTGCTGGCCGGCAACGAGGTCCAACGCATGAAAATGTGCATTCTCAACACGGACCACAAATTTGACGTGCACGCCGTGGAGGATTTTTCATCCGCAAGCATTGCCGCCGCAGAAGCGTTTGTGCGCGCCTGCGCCGCACAACGCACGACCGGCATTCTGACAACGCAGGGCATCCCCCTCGCCGATAGCATACAGGCGCTTATTCCCAACATCACGAGCCGCGTCCACGCGCTACGAAGCGCAGGTCCGCTGCGTGCCGCCGACGGTGCAGCACGCAATTACATCTACATGAGCGATAGCCCCGCGGCGACACTGCTGGCCGATGACGTCAGCACCGCGCAGATTGGAATACAGGTCATGCAAGCGCACCCCGGTGCACACGTATCGATTTGCGCACCATGGCAACTTCTACAGGAACTTTTTACCGTCAAGGGCGCGGGCACCGTCGTACGCCGCCGATCAGAGATCGAAATTGTCGACGGCCCCAACGCCCTGGACGTGGAACGCCTGATGGACCTCCTAAAGGAAGCCTTCGGCCGCGAACCCATCGCAGAACGTATCATTCCTAATATTCAGCGCGCCCACATCGAAAAAAACTATCGTGGCGCCGCCCTGGTCGAAACGCATCCAGCCGGAGCGTATCTCTCCAAATTCGCGGTTGGAACACAGGCGCGCGGTGAAGGCTTGTCCATTGAGCTCTGGCGAAGCGTCACCGCACAGCACCCGGCACTCTTCTGGCGCTCACGCCTGAACAACCCGATCAACCATTGGTACGACCGCCACGCGCAAGGCCATCACGACTCAGGCAACTGGCGCGTGTTCTGGCATGGTGTCGCCGTTGCTGATCTGCCCGACGTGATTAACCATTGCGTCCAACGTACCTCCGACTTCGTCAGCTAAACGATGACTCCCACGAAAGGACGCGCATGACACGGACGCGTACAACCCTATCCACGTTGAGCGCACTTTTCATTTGTGCCAGCGCGGCTTATGCCCAAAAAGATGGCGTTCATCTTGAGGGAAGTGACATCCGTTTCAATACCGGCCTCAGCATTCACCTTTAGTCATTCTTGCCGCGTAAGCCCTGACGCGAGACGCGCGCTTGGATTTCGCAATCGATCTTTGATACGTTGCCTCAACAGAGAGCCCCAACCCGCAAATCACTATGCTCATTCACGACGACACCATTGCCGCTATTGCCACCGCGCCCGGCGAAGCCGGCGTTTCAATTACGCGTGTTTCCGGCCCGGACGCCTTTGCGATTGCAGAGACACTGTTCGACGGCAAGACACGCCCCTCCGCAATGGCCGCAAACAGTTTTGCTTACGGCCGATTGCACGCAGCGGGTGATGATGAAGCGACGTTGGATGAGGTCATCCTACTCGCATATCGCGCGCCACACAGCTACACGCGTGACGACGTCATCGAAATCCAATCCCACGGTGGCAGCGTCAGCGCGCGGCGTATTCTACGTGCCGTTTTGGAGGCGGGAGCACGCATGGCCGAGCCCGGCGAATTTACGCGTCGCGCTTTTCTGAATGGTCGCCTCGACCTCCTGCAAGCCGAAGCCGTCGCCGACCTGATCCGCGCGCGTAGCGACCGGGCCGCCGGTGCCGCAATCGAGCAGCTCACCGGGAGCCTCAGCGACGCCTTTAACGGGATCTATGACAACCTGATTACGGTGGCCGCCGACATTGAGGCCACCCTTGATTTCGCAGAGGAAGAGCTCCCGGAAGAAACCCTGCCCGCACTAAGCGCGCGCCTTCGCGACGTCGTCCAGGCCTTGGAAGACCTGCTGGCGACCTGGGAAGAAGGCCATTTGCTACGCGACGGCGCCCTCGTTGTGATATCGGGTCAACCGAACGTCGGAAAATCAACACTCATGAATGCGCTGCTTGGAAAAAACCGTGCGATTGTCACCGACATGGCCGGCACCACGCGTGACACCATTGAAGAACATCTGATTGTGGACGGCGTGCCCTTGCGACTTGTCGATACAGCGGGCATACGCGACGTCGATTGCGTGATCGAAAAAGAAGGCATCCGACGGGCGCGCGCCTCCATGGAAAGCGCCGACATCAACATCCACATGCTGGATGCGTCGCAAGCGCTCGACGCGCAGGACGCGGACATGCTGCAGCGCCTCGACCCACAACGGACCATTGTCGTGCTGAATAAATTGGATCTCGGAAACCGTGTCGACAAAACCACGCTGCCGCCCGACATGGCATGCTGCCATTGTGCGTTGCGAAGCGGCGAAGGCCTGCAGCCGCTCACCGACGCGCTGGCCGCGCATTTACACGTGCAACACAATGCACCGCCACACGCCGTGATTTCAGAGCGCCATCGCGATCTCGTACGCTCCGCCCTGGGCGACACGAAAAGCGCACTGCAACAGCTTGAAGAAGGTGGCGGCGACGCGCCCATACTCACCTCGCAGGCCATGCGTGAAGCATTGGAGACTCTCGGAACCGTCACCGGTCGCGCCTATTCAGACGCATTGCTGGACACCGTTTTCAGTCGGTTTTGTATCGGAAAATAGAAAAGGAGCCGACCTTATGAGCATCATGATACTTCTCGTGGCCGTGGCCGTCGTGGTAATCGTCGTTGCTTTTTTTAACGACTAAAGCCGAGCGGCGAAGCGGCGACACGAATGGATGGAGCGGCCCCGTCCCAAGAACCTGCCTGAATCAAAATACGAGTGTTCCCTGACGCCGGTTGGAAAAAAACGAAAGGTCGCAGGCCCTATTCGAAGAAGCCTTTCAGGTCATCCAGCACCTTCTCGGCCTCCTTCTTGATCTTGTCACCTTCCACGCCCAGAGCGTCCCCTATTTCATCCGCGTGCTCATCAAGTTTTTCACGCGCACGATCGATTTCACGATTAACACGTTCAGATCCCGCCACACCAGCAAGAGCACTCGCGACAACCTGACGCGAGAGTTGCTCGATCGCCTGGCGGATAACCACGTCGACTGGCCCCTTTAAATCACTGAACGAAATAAGGGCAACGTGCACGCTGCCGGTTTGATCAAAATCGACAGCATTGTAGGCCACCTCCACGTCGCGCAGGTCGAAGCTATCCACCTGTATATGGATTTGCTCTTCGGCGTCGACTGAACCCGACGCAGCAGACGCGCTTTGAGGTGCCGATTCGACACCGGCCTCCGGCGCTGAATCCACCGTCGGCGAACCCACCGTCGGCGAACCCGCCTCCACAGCCAGGCTATCGATATGGTCCTGAACGGCCTTAAAATTGTTTTTACTGCCTCGCTGTTCGACCTTGATGTAGGGGCGAGTGAGCTGCAGATCGCGTATCGCACCAGTCCTATAATCGACCGACGCTGTGATCTCCTGAACGGCGAACATCGCGCCATCAGAAAAGCCTTCCGGGTTGCTGATTTGAAAATCACGGATCGTGGCCTTTCCAGATCGCAGTCGCGTTTCAACCGACCCGACGGTGACACTTGTCCCCGTCACTCGGCTGCCCTCGCTCTCGATCACGCGCTTAACAAGTTCATCCATATTGCGTGTCAAATACAGCACAACCGCGCCACCCAATATCGCCAACCCGACGAGCACAACCACCGTTTTCTTCATGAAACTCCCTTAGTACAAGATATCACTGCTAAACACCTAAGCCAAAACACAGGACAAAACCATTTTGCGCCCTCCCGACTTTGGGGAAATAAAGGCAAGGCGCCTCACGCCAGGCGCATTGAGATGCGGCACTATCGTTCGAAACCAAATATGGGTTTCCTGCTTGTGAGCCGCGATGCTTCTAGCCGCCAAAGGTGAACGCCCACACTCCACTGTTTACCGCTAAACTCACAGACCTAGCAACACGAAAGGTGCCGCGACCATCACATAGGTCTATTAAAC
>JBLHHU010000055.1:0-15498 GCA_047615735.1 Kiritimatiellia bacterium
CGGTAAAGACAAAGGGGCGGGGGCGTGCCTTGTTACCTTCGTCTTTACCGTAATCTTTACCCTCGTCTTCTTCGGTTCGGAGAATTGTTAGGCACGCGAGTGGTTCTCTCTGCATCCGCGCTCCGCTTGAGTCCAAAGCGGCGACTCCGTCGCCGCACTCCATATAAGAGCGGTCCTGTTTGGAGTGCGGGGACGGAGTCACCGCTTATCTTCAGCGCGGAGCGCGTCCTAGTCATTGAGCCCACACGGATTCGCAAGGCCGCAGGAGTATCGCTACCCGTCGTCTTTACCGCGCAGGGAAGACAAAGGCAAAGATTAAGGTAAAGACAAAGGGGCGGGGGAGTGTCTTGTTAACTTCGTCTTTACCCTAATCTTTACCCTCGTCTTTTTCGGTTCGGAACATTTTTGGCTCCTTCTCCTCCTTTCTTCTCCGTACCTCCGTGTCTCTAGCGTCTTGTCCTTCGTAGCCACGAGCGGAGCGAGGGCGAAGTAGGAAGCGGGTGGTGAAAATCCTTTCCTTTTCCCTTTCTGCCATCTGGCTTCGTGCGCAAATATGAAAATACCTGTGCGCAAATGGTGGTAGTCCGGTCGGCGCAAAAGAGCCTATGGTTGTGTCGAACCTAGGCAGCCGCTGGCTGTGCCATTGCAATTTGCCACATTAAGAAAGGATAATGGAAATGAAAACCGAGGATACACCCGAATTCAGTCGTCGCCGTTTTATTCAAGGTCTGGGTGCTGGTGCTGCGGCATTAGGGGCTCTTTCTGTAACGCCTTCTTTGAATGCGCTTGAGCTGCCAAGAGATGCAAACGGCAACGTTATTCCTGGCTTTGGCGAAGAAGACGCGCATACACAAAATGAGATCAAAGCAAATGCCGGCAAGTGGGAAAAGAAGTCAGATCGCAAAATTCGTGTGGGCATTGCCGGTTTCGGGATCTGCCAATTCGGGGCTCAATTCTCCTATCAGAATCACCCCAATGTTGAGGTGGTGGCAGCCAGCGATCTAGACCCCGGTCGTTGTCAAAATCTAGCCAATGCAGTACGCGCCAAGAAGACCTATCCCTCATGCGAAGAGATGATCAAGGATAAGAACATCGAGGCCGTTTACATCGCGACCGATGCGCCGAGTCATGCACGCTTGGCCATCATGGCCCTGAATCACGACAAGCATGTGGTCACCGCCGTCCCAGCCGTATTTGGTTTTGACGCCGAAGAAGACGCGGAAAAGCTGTTTGAGGCCGTCAAGAAGAGTGGCAAGAAATACATGATGAACGAGACGTCGACCTTTCATCCCTACGTCTACGAAAAAAGAATGCAGTATCAGGCCGGCGCCTTGGGCAAGATCATCTATTCAGAGGGTGAGTATTGGCATGACAAGGTGGGCGCCATGTCAGGTTACAATGCCGAGACGGGCAAAATTGATGCCAATGGCTGGCGAAAAGGTCTGACGCCGATGTGGTACCCGACCCATTCGACGGCCTACTACATCTCCGTGACCGGTGGCGGTCGACTGACGGACGTGTCGTGCTTGGGGACGCCCGGTGTTTATCCCGAGTACAAGGATTCCAATAATCCAAACAAGAACCCCTTTGGCACGGAAATCGCCATGTTCAAGACAAGTGAAGGCGGCATGTCACGCATGGGGGTGAGTTGGGACATGAAAGATGCCCACGGCGTTCAAGGCCGTATCTATGGGCAAAAGCCACACAGCAGCAAGATCAATGGCGCACGGCCCCCATTGCCACCAGGTGTCGCAGGCGGCGGTCACAAAGGGTCGCACGGGCCACTGACAAGTGACTTTATCGAATCCATTCTATTGGACCGAAAACCCATCGTAGATATCAGCGAAGCCTTGAACATGACCCTGTCGGGTGTCATCGCCCACAAGTCGGCCCTGAAAGAAGGCGAGTGGATGAAAGTACCGCAATACAATCTGTAAAAAGTTGCTGTCAGAGATCAAAAGAGAGAATGGAGCACATGGGAGGGGATCAATGGACCGGATTAACAGGATTAACAGGATCAACAGGATGGGAGCCTTCCTGTATCCCTCTTAATCCTGCCTGCCCGCCGTCTTGTCCGCCGGAGCGCGGAGCGCGTAGGAGGAAGCGCGCAGCGCGAAGGAAGGTAGATCCTGTTAATCCGGTCCAAAATTCTTCAGTCTAGTTCGAGCCTAGAGCCGTGATTGTCACAAAGTTTTGCCAGAACCAAAAAGAAAGAGCGCATCAATATGAATAATGAAAATAGAACGAACGAGGATCGTCGCCATTTCCTCAAAACCATGGGTGTCGGTGCTGCAGCATTCGGTGCTCTTTCTGTAACGCCTTCATTGAATGCGGCTGACGTGCCGAAAGATGCTAATGGCAACGTCATCCCTGGGTTTGAAAAAAATCAGACCAATGCGAATGCCGCCAAAGGGTGGCAGCAGGTTTCCGATCGTAAGATCAAGGTTGGCATCGCCGGATACGGCCTTTGCAAATTCGGCGGAGCCTTCTTTTATCAAAACCATCCCAACGTCGAAGTGGTGGCCGCCACGGATCTCGATCCCGGGCGCTGTGCCGCTCTGGCCAATGCGGTAGGAGCCAAAAAGACCTACCCGTCCTGTGAGGAGATGATCAAGGACAAGAGCATCGAAGCCGTTTACATCGCGACCGATGCGCCGAGTCATGCTCGCCTGGCGACCATGGCCCTGAATCATGGCAAGCATGTCGTTTCTGCGGTACCCGCCGTGTTCGGGTTTGAAGCCGAGGGTCAAGCGGAAGCCTTATTCAATGCCGTCAAGAAGAGCGGCATGAAGTATATGATGAATGAGACGTCCGCGTTTCATTCGGACCTCTACGCCAAACGCATGCAGTGCCAAGCAGGTGCGCTCGGAAAAATCATCTACTCCGAAGGCGAATACTATCATGACTTTGGGTCCAAGGGACTTCCCGGCTACAACCCCAAGAATGGCAAGGTTGATCACGACGGATGGCGAAAGGCCCTCCCGCCAATGTGGTATCCCACGCATGCTATGGCATACTACGTTTCGATCACCGGAGGCCGCTTCACCGAAGTGTCTGGGCTAGGCACGACCGGCCTCTACGCCGAATACAATGGTGGCAATAATCAGCACAAGAATCCCTATGGCACGGAAGTGGCGATGCTCAAGACCAATGAAGGCGGCATCTCACGCATGGCAGGTAGCTGGGATATGAAAAACGCCCACGGTGAACAGGGGCGCGTCTACGGTCAGAAGCCACACAATAATGCAATCAAGGGCGATCGCCCGCCACTGCCACCCGGCGTCGGAGGGGGAGGCCATGGCGGCTCGCATGGGCATCTGACGAACAATTTCATCGAATCCATCCTGCTCGATAAGACGCCCATCGTGCATGTAGGGGATGCCCTGAACATGACGCTTGGCGGCGTGATGGCGCACAAGTCGGCCCTGAAAGACGGCGAGTGGATGAAGGTTCCTCAGTATGATCTGTGATGTCGCGCACCTCGCAACAACCATGATCAAACACGTCATCACGACCCTATGCGTCCTGCTTCTCTCGCCGGCGCTTCTCTCTGGCTCAGAAGCGGTCAGTTTCGGGACGCCCGATATGGCGTTGGTCAAGACGTCCGAAAAGGGCGGGCGCAAGATTCTGCGCTACGAGCACGACAGTATCCCTGAGTGGGGCTATGCCAAGCCACAGCAGGACTACTTTAATGTTCTTTCCCTTGCTGGGAACCCCGGGCAGAGGCCGCTGCATGTGGTCCTGCACTCTGCCGGTGGCAGTGCCGACGCGGCATTGGACCGCGCCTTCGACCATCCGGACTGGTTTCACTTCGTGGGGCTTAAGGACCACGTCATCCTCTACCTCGATTGCCGCAAAAACGACAACGATTGGTGGTGGGGCGCTCACGCGATTCGGAAGGATAAGGAGAAATACGCGGACGCGTATTGTCCGGCGGAGAAACGGATTCTTACGACGATCGAATGGGCAATTCAAACCTACAAAATCGATCGCAACCGCGTGTACCTCAGTGGCATCTCGATGGGGGGCAGCGGCAGCCTCGGGATCGGTATGCGGCGTGGTGATATCTTTGCGGCGGTGAATGTGATGGTGCCAGCCGGGATCGAGCACATCCAACACCGGATGTTCGGACAGCACGTTCCGGATCCACCAATTCTCGTCAATTTCTCCGCAACGAACGACAAGTGGAGTAAAGGGCAGGAGACGTTGATTGCCTACTTCGATGAAAACAGGTTCCCGTTGGTGTTTGCTTGGGGGCCGCACGGTCACAATAGCTCAACGGCCGGTTACCATCCTTCGGCACAGCTGTTTCCATGGCGTTCGATTCGCAAAAACGAGGCCTATCCCGTGTTTTCAAGTGCCAGCGCGGACAACAAGTATCCAGTGTCTAAAAACGCAACCGGCGGTGACGAGTCCGGCCAAGTCGGCGCCCTTTTCCGATGGAAAACGATTACGGATACCCCTGGCAACTTCCATATAGATCTCCGCCTGGTCAATAAAGCCGAGCTCGAACCCGCACTGAAGGATGATACCGATCTCCCGACCACCGCGCACACCGCCGTGAGTTTTCGACGTCTGCAGCGCTTCAAAACCGAGGCAGGAAAAAGCTACCCATGGTCCCTAAGTCGTGAGGGAAAAACCCTGCAGTCCGGAACGGCAAAGGCAGATGAATCAGGCCTACTCGCCATCGAGAAATTACATCTCAGTGTTCGATCGGCACGGTTGAAGGTGCAACATTAGCGCATGATGAAGAAACCAGCCATGAGAAGAAGGCGGGAATGCTTGGGCTCTTGGGTGCTTGGGTGTTTCGTTGCCTTAGCCCTCCCATTCGCGGCGCATGCGACAGATTCCACCGTCGAAAAACGAGGTGGCGATCTCCCGCGCGTGCTTCTGCTGGGAGACTCAATCTCCATGGGCTACGACAAACCGGCGCGCGAACGTCTAGCTGGGAAAGCGAGCGTGCATCGTCCTGCGGAGAATTGCCAAAGCACGCAACACGCACTGAAGCGGATCGATGCATGGCTGGGTATCACATCCTGGGACGTCATCCATTTCAACTGGGGTATCTGGGATGCGCATCATTTGGCAGATGATCGGTTCAGGACTACGCCGAAGGAGTACGAGCAGAATCTGAGAAAGCTCGTGTCCCGCCTCAAAGCCACCGGCGCCAAGTTGATCTGGGCCAGCACGACACCTCTTCAGGGGCGCATTGCGCAGGGCGGCATCTGGGTTGAAGAATCGGAGATACCCATCCGCAATGCCATTGCAAGCAAAGTGATGAAAGAGAACGGTATTCCGATCAACGACCTTTACCAGGAGATGTTGCCACATATAGAAAAGCTTCATAGTCGAGACGGATGTCATTTCACCTCCGCGGGATATGCGTTCCTTGCACAGCACGTGGCCGAGAGCGTTATGGAAGCACAAGATCCAAAGTAGACTCGAATGGCGATTAGCTTGAAATAGAATCGTTCAGACGGAACAAAGAAACGATCTCACCACAGAGACACAGAGGCACGGAGCCTGCCCGCCTGCCGCGCCGTAGTCGCGAAGCGCGACTTGTCCGCCGTAGCACGGAGTGCGTAGGAGGAAGGCGGGTGCCTCCGTGTCTCAAGCGTCTTGTCCTTCGTAGCCACGAGCGGAGCGAGGGCGAAGTAGGAAGCGGGTGGTGGAAATCTTCGGTTCCTGGCTTACTTCAATCGCTGTGATGCGACGCGGTATTCGCTCATGGTCACCTTGTGCTGTTTGCGAAAGAGAAAGGCCAGGTGGCTTTCGCGGGCGAAGTCGCATTGGCGGGCGATCTCGCCCATGGACAAGCTGGTTTCCGTGAGCAGGCCGCACACGCGCTCCAGCTTGACGCGCCGGATCTCGTCCATGATCGTTCGTCCGACCGCGGTCTTGAATTTGCTCTCGGCGTAGCGGCGCGATGACCCGAACACCTTGACCACGTCCGGCACGCTGATCGATTCGTGTCCGGCTTCGCGCCAAATGTATTCAAGCGCATGGGCCACCTGCTTGTCGGCGATGGCCGTGGCTTCAGTGGAACGTCGGCGCACCACACGCGTCGGCCCAATCGAGTAGATCTGTGGTTTCGGGCGGCGTTTACGCATGAGTTTGTCGAGGTGTTCGGCCAGCATGTAACCGGCGTGCTCGCTACCGGTCTGAATGCTGGAGAGGGGCGGGAAGGTCGCTTCGCAGATGAGGGGATCATCGTCTGCGCCCAGCACGGCCACCTCCTCGGGTACGGAGATGCCGGCGTCCAGACACGCGTCCAGCACTTGGCGGGCGCGACCGTCCATGGCAGCGAACAGGGCCACGGGTTTGGGCAGTGACGCAAGCCAGGTTTCCATGTGCGGCTGTTCCAGGGCCCAGTCGCGCCGCTGTTTCGCCGCGGGATAGCCATAGTCATGGCAGGTGCCGCCGGCCGCTTCAATCAGCGCTTTGAATCCTGCGCCGCGTTCCAGTGACCAGTAGCGTTTGCGCGCCGTACCCACATAGGCGAACTGCTTGTAATGGCGTTCCAGAAAAAAGCGCGCGGCATATTCGCCCATCGCGCTGGAATCAAAACGTGCAGAGGGGCATTTCGAAAGGGGATGCGTGGTAGCCAACATCTCGGGGTCGGGTTCGAGGGTCACGACGGGCACACGCGCCTTTGCGATCATGTCCGCCTCGGCCAAGCTGCAGGTCCCGGCAATAATGCCCTCGCACCCCCATCGCTTCAGATCCCTTAGCCGTTGCTCCCCGGGGCGTCCCTCTGCGCGGTAGAGCCGCCAAGGACCATTGACACGTGCGTAGCGCAGAATGCCCTCGAAAAAGTCCCTGTGACCCTTGAGACTCAACGGAATCAGCACAACCACCTGCGGAATTCCTAGACGCGTTTCAGTCATATCTAAACACTCCCTCAGCCTCCCGATTCAGAAGAAAGGCAAACGGACTGTAGTCTACACCATGTGCGCAAATAGGAAAGTAATTGTTTGTAAGTGATGAGTCTTTTCGGCCCAATTTCTAAGTCGTCTCCGGCTTTCTGCCTGTCGCGATGGGCGACACGCCGCCATTCGCAATGCGTAGCCCCATGCTGCCGAGTTGATCGGCTTCGGCGCGGTGCAGATCAAGTCCGGCGCGGAGCTTCAAGGGGACGGCACGATCTCCGCGTTCGCCTGCGGGGTGCCTGCGGGGGTCGGACCATAGGTTTCTATAGAGCCTCAACGACTTAGAGCAGTCATTCGGGCGATGTTGGTAATTATGGGGCGGATTTAGGGGTTGAATATCGTAACCGTTAAGCTTAGCGTCACAGAAACGTAGAGCGCGCTCCGCGCTGTAGAAAAGCGGTGACTCCGTCTCCGCACTCCATATTTTTTCCCTCCCATTTGGAGTGCTCCGACGGAGTCGGAGCTTTGGATTCGCGCGGAGCGCGCAGCAGACTTGAGGGTCGACGCCTAAGCTTAACGGTTACTGAATATCGACTCATCGCTTTTGAGGGAGTCAATGCCGCGTGCTAACCGATATATTCTGCCTGGGGTGGCGTATCGCCTCACGCATTAATGCGCTGGTGGGTTAGCGCTCGGCAGTGTAGTCAATGACATCGAGGTCCGGTACGCGCTTGAACTCATCAGTGTTTCGCGTCAATAGCGGGAGGCCGAGCGACAGGGTGGCGGCAGCGATCCAAAGGTCGTTGGGCCCTATCAGCTTGTTTCGACGCCGGAGGTCGGCGAACAACTCGCTATAGCGTCGCACGGTAGCGCTGTTGGAATGCACAACGGGGTAGTGCTCCAGGAATGTGCTGACAACTGTCGTGTCATGGCTCGCCAAAACGCTGCCGCCCAAGAATTCGCCCTCAACGATCCAGCAGATCCCCACTTGCTTGAGGGCATTCGTTCGGGCGAAGTGCGTGGCGGCTCCCGGTTGCCGGGCCTCACGCCACAGGTCGATCAGGAATCCGGTATCGGCTAAGAAGTCCATGGATCGCGATTCCCTTCCGGATCGCGCCCGTACCTTGCGGACTCCTCCATCACTCTGGCCTGCTCCGGGCTCAGGGTTGGGAGCTTTTTGACATCCTCCAACATTTGCCCGAGAGTGCCTTTCTCTGGGACCACCTTCAGGACCACCTTTGAGAACGAGTCGTTCGACTCATCTTTCCACTCTTTCAGCCGTTTGTAGGCTTCGTCGGTGAGGCTTATCGTTTTCATGCAGTCATGCATACGTGACCGCATGACAGCGTGCAAGCAAAAGGCTTCACTCCCAGATCCCGCCGTGATGGACTTTTCCGCGGTATGCCTTTGGTTTACCCAAAACCGTCGCTTTTTCTCATGAATCGTCAAGGGGCACGCAGGATTTCTAGTAGTAATATATTGATAGTATTGCTTGTTAATCGTAATTGGTAATAGTATATTGTTAATATGAAAGATGGTCGCGACTATCAGATTGAGACGCCGGAAGGGGTGGCCGCGGCGTTGGCAGAACGATGTCGCCGCTTACGTCTGGCCCGAAAATGGAAGCAGTCGACGCTTGCTGAGCGTGCGGGTGTTTCGTTGGCGTCACTGCGGCGCTTCGAGCAGACGGGTAGGGTCTCCTTGAAGAGCCTGCTTCGTCTTTCGTTTGCGCTGGGGAGGCTGGGTGACTTCGATTCCCTGCTGCAGCCGCCACCGGCGGACAGTATCAAGGCGCTCGAGGGTATGACGTCGAGACCACAGGGGAAACGGGGCGTACGATGAAGAAGCTCGACGTCTATCTTGCCGCCCGTGAGCGTCGGGACCGTGGTCGTCTGGTGGGCACGCTGGCCGAGTCAGAGCGGCGCCTCTACTTTGAGTACGACGCCGACTTTCTGGATGATCCATTGTGGCTATCGCCGTTCAACTTACCTCCGGAGCCTGGGCTGCATGAGCATAGGGACCTGGCCTTTGGGCCTCTGTTCGGTCTGTTTGATGACAGCCTGCCCGATGGATGGGGGCTTTTGCTCATGGATCGACACTTCCGTCGGCAGGCAGTGGCCCTTGATGCCGTCTCTCCGCTGGATCGATTGGCTTATCTGGGTAGACGTACGATGGGAGCGCTAACCTATTACCCCCCCGCAGAGATCGAGGAATTGGACCGTTCGATTCTTGATCTGCACGACATGGCCAGGGAGGCCTACCTGGTGCTGGAAGGCAAAGGGGAAGATGTGCTGCCGCAGTTGCTCCGAGCCGGCGGAAGTCCCGGCGGCGCCCGCCCGAAGGTGCTGGTTGGCGTGTGTGGCGACCATATGGTCTCCGGCGAAGATGAGCTGCCCGAAGGATATACCGGCTGGATCGTTAAATTTCCGGCGAACGAAGATGCTTCTGAGGACGGGCGCATTGAGTACGCCTACTCCGAAATGGCGCGTGCGGCTGGCGTCAAGATGCCGCAGACCCGCCTCTTTATGACCGCCCAGGGGGACGCCTTTTTTGGGGTTGAGCGTTTCGATAGGCAAGGGAATGAGCGGCGGCACGTGCACACGTTTGGCAATCTGATACACGCCAACTTCCGTGTCCCAAGTTGTGACTACGAGATGCTGTTGCGGGTCACACGCATCCTGACGAAGCACCAGTCGGATGCGCTCTGCGCCTTCCGTCTTATGGTCTTCAACATTCTGGCTCATAATCGGGATGACCATGTGAAGAATTTTGCCTTCATCCTTTCCGCGGAAGGCGATTGGCGATTTGCACCCGCCTACGATCTGACGTTTGCGGCAGGTCCCGGTGGCGAACACACCATGACCGTGGCAGGCGAAGGGCGACGTCCCACCCTTGCGCATGTCCTGAGTATCGCTAAGGGCGCCGGAATCGAGACCGGACAGGCACGAGCCATCGTCGATGAGGTGACCGCTTCCGTTGCCGATTGGACCCACTTTGCTGGTCCCGCCGGAATCACCGCCCGCGAGGCCCGGAGAATCGAGCAGTCCTTCGACGTTCTGCAGTAGACGCACACCCGCTAATACGTCTCCGTCCTTCTGCCTGTCGCGATGGGCGACACGCCGCCATTCGCAATGCGTAGCCCCATGCTGCCGAGTTGATCGGCTTCGGCGCGATTATGGGTCACATGCAGTGTGGTGACGCCCGTGTGTTCGCGTACTTGCTGCAGTAGCGCGACGATCTGTGCCCGCGTTTCATCATCCAGAGCGCTCAGCGGTTCATCCAGCAATAGGATGCTCGGACGGAAGGACAGCGCGCGTCCCAGCCCAACCCGCTGACGTTCGCCGCCGCTCAAGCCGAGGGGGCGACGCTCGAGGAGGTCGCGGATGCCCAGTAGCTCCGCGAGCTCAAACACGCGCGCTTCAATCACGGCGGGCGCCTCTCTGCGGATGACCAGTGCGAAGGCCAAATGCTCGAAGACAGTCATGGTCTTGAAGAGGGCGCCATCTTGCGGGACATAGCCAACATCACGACCGGCTGGTGTCGCCTCTGTCACATCTTTTCCGTTAATCAGCACACGCCCGGCATCCGGCTGGCGTAGGCCGCACAGAATCTCCAGAAGCGTTGTTTTTCCAGATCCTGTTGCGCCCATCAGCACCGCATAGGCGTTGCGCGGCACGTCCATGCAGACATCCTGCATTCGAAACGCCCCTTGCGTGATGGAGATGTGGTCCAAAATGATCATCGGTTCCCTAAATCTTAAATGTGCGTGAGCCCCAGGTGCGGGCGGCGATGACGACGGCAACGGCGGCAGCAACCATAACCAGCGATACGGTCACCGCTGCTGATAGATCGCCGATGCTCAACTCGAGAAAAACGGTTGTCGACAGCACTTCGGTTTTGTTTCGCGTCGCTCCGGCAAAGATCAGGAGGGGGCCAAATTCACCCAGCGCGCGTGCCCAGGCAATCGTCGCTGCGGTAAGTACGCCCGGCCATGCCTCGGGCAGCTCAACCAGCATAAAGGCCTGGCGCCGTGAACAGCCGAGTGTTTGCGCGACCTGTGCGCAACGCCGGTCCGTCTGGTCAAAGGCCGCGCGCATGATGCGAACAGCAAAAGCGCAGGCGACAGCAAACTGGGCCAGAATAACCGCTGGGCGCTCATACACAACCGCTTCGCGTGCGCCGCGCGGGAGATACTGGAACAGAATCAAAAGACTCAGCCCGACGACAAGCGGGGGCAGCACGATGGGGATATCCAGCAGGGCGTCCACGAAGCGGTCGCCCGGAAAGCGGTAGCGCGAAAGCAGATAGCCTGCGGGTACGGCAACGAACACAGATAGGATCGCCGTGATGCCGCAAGAGATCAGCGTCAGTATCATGGCGCTACGAATTTCAGGGGACCGGAAGGCCGATAGAAAGGCCTGCGCCAACGGCCATCCGCTTTGGTCCGGGCTGCGTTTTCCCGCGTACGCCAGGTCGGCTGCGATAAGCAGGATGATGAAGAGGGCATAGGTCGCTAGAATAATGGCGAAAACACCGATGAATGCGCTGTCTGAGCTTTTGCCTGGCGGCCGCCATGCTCGTGTGTTAGCAGGACCACTACTCATGGGTGGTATCCCATCGCTTGAAAGGTCTTCTGGCCACCGTCGGGATCGGTGATGTAGTGCACAAAATTCCGGGCCGCCTCTGGTAGCGCGCTCCATGAGGTGATTCCAATGGCGACCTGACTGACGCCGACGTGCAGCTCCGGAGCGCTGATGGCCTGGATGCCGGCGATCTGCGCTGCGGTCGCAGACCAGACGATGCCCGCATCAACGCTTCCGATTTTTACTGCGTTGGCGACATCCGGGACCGTCGGTTGGAACACGCCGGAAGCGGTCACGTGTTCCACCATCGCCTCCCAGTGGCCGGAGGCACGCAGCGCGGTCCGTGTGCGCTTGCCGATCGCCGCTAGATCCGGATTGCCCAGCGCGACGCGAATCCCTTCTTGTAACAAATCCGCGATGCCACGAATGCCTCTGGGGTTGCCGTCCGGGACGATGATGACAGGCACCATATGTGCAATTGGGGCTGTCTTTTGAATCAGGCCCCTCGTGTTCGCGAGCTCCAGGTAGGAATCATCGGCCGCCAGATAGAGATCTGCTGCGTGCGATAACTGGAGTTGGCTCAGCAGTGTGTTCGATCCGCCGTATTGCACATCGATGTGCACACCGTGCTCACGCTTGAAGTCATTTCGAATCTGCTCCATAGGCAGGCGCACCGCCGCGGCACAGAAGAGCACCAGTGTTGGCTTCCGGCTGTCGCTGAAAAGATCCGGTTTAAGGAGTAGGAAAAGGAGCACAGCAAGCAGCACAAGCGCGCCGACGATGACGAGCGACATGCGTTGTTCGAGTCGGGTGATTCTGTTGTTTTTTACCGCCATGATCTCGTTCGTTCCTGCTCGAATACACGGACGTCGTCACGCGACGTTCAGCTTCCGAGGGATGATCAGTTTGAAAGGTTAAACTATCAGGAAGCAGGGGACTTGGATATCAATGGATTCGATTGTGCGTCAACAGCGAACCACTCGCCATGTCGCAACGTTTCAATGCGTGCGTGGCGATTGACAACGGTGACGCGCTCACGTAGCGTCGGGGGCATGTTTTTGAATCATTGGCATCCCATAGGCCAAAGCTAAGACTAACCACGGAGTTCTCAGAGGACGCAGAGGAAGACGGCTCTGTGTCCTCCGCGGCCTCTGCGGTTGATCTTCGTTTCTGTGGTCGGGATTTCTGCAATGTAGCTTTGAAACGAAGCAATGGAAACGTTACTAAAGTTAAGTGTTTTTGAATGAACGACCCACGTACAGCTGCTAATGCCAGAACCTGAGCAACTTCATATCGCCGCGACCGGCTGTTGCCTGATGGATTACCTGTATACACGCATTGATTTCGAGAACCCGGTCTTCACCTCAGCACTGAACCGCGACGCCGGTGACGGGGGGCTGCGTATCGGTAATCTTGTCTTTTCTGAGGATTTTGAGGTCTTCTGTGGCGAGCCGTTTCCGCAATGGTTGTCTCGACTCACAGGCGGCCGTGATCCCGACGCCCAGAATTTGGGCGGACCTGCCATTGTGGCCCTCATGCATGCCGCGCAAATGCTCGGCGATCAGGATGTTCGCTATTCGCTGCATGCCGGCCACGGGGATGATGCGTCGGTCACGCAGATACGTGACATCATAAGCCACACGCCGGTCGACATGAGCGCCTATCGCGATGTGGATGGTCCGACGCCCTCGACGGTTGTGCTCTCCGACCCCAGTTATCACGGCGGCAAGGGAGAGCGTACGTTCATCAATACGATCGGTGCAGCGGGAGCCTACTTGCCTGAGATGCTCGACGACGCATTTTTTGACGCGGACATTCGTCTGTTCGGCGCGACAGGCCTTGTTCCGCCCTTGCACGACGCACTTGAAAGCTTGCTGGAACGCGGACGCCGCCCCGGCGCGGTCAATTTGGTCGGTACCGTCTATGATTTTCGCAATGAACAGCGCGGGCCGGATCGCCCGTGGCCACTAGGGGATCCCGTGCGCAGTTTTCCACTTATCGATCTACTTGTCTGTGATCGTGAAGAGGCCTTGCGCATTAGTGGTTGCGCCGACACGACATCGGCCATGACGCATTTCCTGGAACACGGTATGGGCAGCGTGATTGTCACGCATGGCGCCCAGGCACTGCATCTGGCCTCGAACGGCGGGCTTTTTGCGAAACAAGCCATCAGGCAACTACCTGTGTGTCACGCCGTGGATCGTGATTTGGATGCCGGTGGACGCCAGGCTGGGGATACCACGGGGTGTGGCGACAACTTTCTTGGCGGCGTGCTCACGTCGGTGGCGATGCAGATGCTGGCTGGACCGCGCCGCGATCTTGATCTGACCGATGCGTGCGCCTGGGGGGCCGCCTCGGGCGGCTTCGCCTGCTTCTATCCGGGGGGCACATTTGTCGAGCCAGAGCCAGGCCTCAAACGTCGCCGCGTGCAGCGCTACTATGAGGCTTACTGCGCTCAACTCAGCGGGCAATCGGCCTGATTATTCGATGTTGGCACAATGTGCTTGCGGGATCGCAGCCCGAATCGGAACATGCCCCTTGACCAACCACCTTGATCAACAAACAGGATTTGCATGAGCGTATATGTCGTCGGACACCGTAATCCAGATACGGATGCCATTTGCTCCGCCATTGGCTATGCCAATTTGCTGCAGCGGAGCACCATGCCGGATGCTGTGGCGGCGGCGTGCGGCCCCTGTAATTCGCGCACCGAATTCGTGCTTGAGCGCGCTGGCGTCGAAACCCCCATCATGCTTTCCAGTGTGCGTCCAACGGCACGCCAACTGTGTCACAACGATCCCCAGAGCTGTCACGCGGAGGAACCGTTTCTCGACGTGTATCGACGCATGACACAACAGGGGCTGCGCAGTTTGCCTGTGCTGGACGCCGAAGGCTGTGTCATCGGCATGCTTTCGCTTTTCGATCTGATGCAGGAACTTTTGCCGAGCGCCCAGGATGCCGCCAGTGAACGCCGCGTACGTACCGATCAGGCGCGTATTTGTCAGGTCCTCGGGGGACACTTTCAACATGAGGCGGCGTCGACTGAAGCCATCGACTACACCATCATGGTCGCCGCGATGAGCAAAGAAAAATTTGTCGAACGCCTACACGCTTCGGACCGCGGTCAGTTGCTGCTCGTGGCGGGGGATCGCCCCAGTGTGCAGCGTGCCGCCATCACCTACGGTGTACGCTGTCTCGTGTTAACGGGTGGATTTGAACTGAGCGACACGCTGCTGGACACCGCGCGGGAAAATGGTGTCACGGTCATTATTAGTCCACATGACACGGCCATGACGGTCATGCTCATCAAGGGGGCGAAGTTGATTCACAATGCGATTCAACCCAAATTCCTGAAGTTCCATCCCGGTGCACGCGCCGAACAGATTCGCAAGCAGGTTCAGGGCGTCAGCCAGATGGCTTTTCCGGTGGTTGATGACGACGGTCGCCTGGAGGGCGTTTTTTCACGCGCAGATTTACTTGATCCGGTCCGCACCCAATTGATCATGGTCGACCATAACGAACTGAATCAAGCCGTGGATGGCGCGGACGAAGCCAATATTCTGGAAGTGCTCGATCACCACCGCGTCGGTGGTGGATTGGTCACCCGTGAGCCGATTCGGTTCATTAATGAAATCGTGGGCTCCACCAGCACCTTGGTTGCGCGTATGTTTTGCGTGCGCGAATTGGAGCCAGCGCCGGGCATTGCTCTTTGTCTCGCTGCCGGCATCATCTCAGATACGCTCAATCTCAGTTCACCCACAACGACGGATGTTGATCGCGAATGCCTTGCCTGGCTGGCCGATCATGTTGACGGCGATCTCACCGAATTCACGGAGGCATTCTTCGCCGCCGGTTCCGCGCTGACAAGCAGTACGCCTGATCAGATTCTGAATGGGGACTGCAAGCGCTACACGGAGGGACCCTATCGGTTGTCGATTGCCCAGGTCGAGGAGTTGGGCTTGCAACATTTCTGGCGTCGCCGCGAGGAACTGCAGTCTGCCCTCGACGCGTACGCCGTCGCAGGTGACCTTCACTTCGCCTGCCTC
>JBLHHU010000056.1:0-15469 GCA_047615735.1 Kiritimatiellia bacterium
TCCGATTACGGAAAAGCTGCGCGACAAAGCATGGTCTCAACTTGGTACAAGCGGGAGCGGAAACCATTTCGTTGAGTTTGGCACGGTGACACTTGAACAAGAGGAATTAGGACTGAAACCGGGTGTTTACACGGCACTCTTGAGTCACAGCGGTAGCCGAGGGACAGGCGCACGGGTTGCTCAGCACTATAGTCGCGCGGCCATGGACGTCCATCCGGAACTCCCTCGCGACCTTGCTCATCTCGCGTGGCTAGATCTTGATACAGACCTCGGTCGGGAATATTGGGCCGCGATGCAACTGATGGGAAAATACGCCTCCGCTAATCATGCACTTATTCACCAAGATCTCATTAGGACGTTGAAGGCCAAGGTCTTGCTCAATGTAGAAAACCATCACAACTTTGCCTGGAAAGAAACGCACCATGGCCAAACCATGATCGTTCACAGGAAAGGCGCGACACCAGCCGGCGTCGGCGTCTTAGGCATTATCCCAGGTTCAATGGCCACGCCGGGATACATTGTACGAGGACGCGGACATGCGCCATCGCTGGATTCCGCGTCGCACGGAGCAGGTCGATTGATGAGTCGGACACAGTGTAAGAATACATTTACCTGGAATCAGGCGCACACCTTTTTGAAAGAACACGACGTGGTACTCATGTCAGCCGGGTTGGATGAAATACCAATGGCGTATAAAGACATTGAAACGGTCATGGCGGCACAGACAGAACTGGTTGACGTTGTTGCCCGCTTCGATCCCCGCCTTGTTAAGATGGCCCCGGAAGGGGAGCGTCCGGAGGATTGATGCACGACGACGTCGTGCCATCCTGAAACCAATGGTTCCAGGGGCCTGTATGCGTGTCCTGCTGCAGCGCGCCTTGGAGCATGCCGGCGAACGTGGCGCGCGGTACCTCGATGGCCCCAAGTGACGCCAAGTGCGGTGTATGCATCTGGCAGTCAATAAAGCTGAAGTGTTGCTGGCGGAGCACGTCAACAAGATGTGCGAACGCGACCTTACTGGCATCTCGAACGGTACTGAACATCGACTCACCAAAGAAGGCGTTGCCAAGAGAGACACCGTAGAGGCCGCCCACAAGGTGATCCTCACGCCATACTTCAACCGAGTGCGCCACCCCTTGGTTGTGTAACTCCGTATAGGCGCTTTGCATGTCCTCAGTAATCCACGTCCCGTCTTGGTCGGCACGCTTGATCAGGCGACATGCACGAATAACATCTCCAAAAGCGGTGTCCGCCGTGACAACAAACGTTGAGCCCCGCAACGTCCGCTCCAGGCTTTTTGAAAGGTTAAATTTATCAGGAAAAAGAACACAGCGTGGATCGGGCGACCACCACATGAGTGGGTTTTCTTCATCAAACCACGGAAAAATCCCGTTGGCGTAAGCTGAAATGAGGCGCTCGGCTGAAAGATCGCCGCCGACAGCGATCAAGCCATCAGGGTCGGCGTTTGCAATCGGCGGAAAATCGGTGGACGTGGATAGACGATACACGCTCATAAAAGCCCTTTGTGCGCGTGGCTTAGATGTTGCTTATCGTGGCGCGTAGCCCGCGTTGATGGAGCTGATCACGATGGGATACGGCCTGCGTATGGGGCTCAACTTCCGCAATAGCGCAACCCCGCTGATGTGCTTCGGCCATGATTTTCTCTGCGAGTTGACGTGCATGTCCAAAAACGTTGATCAACGATGCTACAACGTGTTCCATGGCGTTCACGTCATCATTGTGCAGTATCACTTCACAAATTGGCTCGTGCTTCAGGGACACATCCTGTTCGCTTTGAGGAAGCTCGAGGGTGTGGCAGTATGGCGTATTCGTTTGCATCAGATGTCCAAATTCAGTTGACCGGCAACCGTCACCTTTCGTCCTTCTTCCACTTCGGGGTCGGACGTGTCATACACAACAAATTTAATACCCGGAAAAAGCCTTGCCAGTTGCTCTCTAATGTAATCCTCGACCGCGATCAGGTTATTGGGGTCGTCGTCTGAAAACCCAACGCTGATGGGTTTGTCGAGCCCTGTGTCCTGTGCGATTTTCACAACGTGTTCGACAAAATCTTTAATCGCGAACTGTTTGCCTTCTTCCGGGCTAGCGTCGGTTGCCTTGTCGTGTTGCATTAAGGCTTTGAAGTGTGTGGACATGACACCGTGATACTTGTTTAGCGAAAGGTAATTCGTCAACACCTCCTCATCGGAGCCGAGGGCGTGGTCCTGCTCAAAGCAGGCAAGGTACCCCCAGAGGTTCTGCATCATCGTGGCACGGTCGTCGTCCGACAGAACCGTCTCAATAAAATAGCGCACAGCGGATTGAATAATCTTTGGATCATGGCCGCGCGCAGTAACAATGGCGAAGAGACGTCCCTCTATCAGTGTTTGGCGGAATTTGACAAAACAGGGCGCGGGTTGAGATTCACCGGAAATCACATTATCGATTGCGGATTTTGTGTCGCGCAGGAAGACGTTCTCGTCATCAATGCTGATATCGCGAAATTCAACGAATGCGCTCTCCCAGTCATTGTTCGGTGGACGATAGTGTTCGCTGTCGTTTCGAATGACGCTAAACAGGGCGGTAGACACAGAATGGGGGACCCATTCACCGTCGTCGGTCTTGCGCTGCAAGTGGATGCGCGTGGGCATGTGCAGAATATTATTGTCCCAGTCAAAAATGTAATATTTTAGATCGCGATCACGGACGGCGTAATTCGCATTTTGGGAGGCACTGGTGGACATGATGTTCCTTTGAGGCTGACCGCGAAGCTTGGACGCGAGAAAACCTAACGGACGGTGACGCCGCGCGGCGGTTCCGGAACTTGTTCGCGAATCTCGCGCAGTTCGGGTTGAATCCTCATAAACACATCGTAAATCGCGGGATCAAACTGTTTGTTGTAGCCTTCCTTTATGATGCTCAGTGCTTCGGCATCAGGTAGCGCTTTTCGGTAGATGCGTTCGTTAACTAACGCATCGTAGACGTCGAGAATGGATACAATACGAGCGGATTGTGGTATTTCTTCGCCAGAAATGCCACGCGGATATCCGGCGCCATCCCAATGCTCGTGATGCGCAATGGCGATTTGACGTGCAGTCTCTACCAATGGCAATTTCGATCCGCTCAAGATTCGAGCGCCGATGATGGTATGCTGCTTCATCTTTTCATATTCGTCATCGCTTAGACTGCCAGGTTTGAGCAAAATGGCATCGGAAATGCCGATTTTTCCAACGTCGTGCATTGGTGACGCAAGTCGAAGGACGTCAATTTCGTGCCGCCCCATGCCCATGGCGCGCCCCATGGCTTCTGAAAAAAGTCCGATTCGACGAACATGAGCGCCTGTTTCATCGTGGTGTACCGATTGCGCTTCAATGAGTCGCAATGCGATCTCTTCGTGAGATTGTTGAACTTCCTGTGATTGGTCTTGAATGCGCTCTTCTAGCGCTCGTGTGGTTTCCCGCGTCATGAGCTCGAGACGGCGCCGACGCAGCGCGTTGACCACGTTAATGATGAGTTCGTTGCTTTTAAAAGGCTTTGTAATGTAACCGTAGGCGCCAATTTCCAGTGCTTGCACGGCGGTTTCGCGATCATTCATGCCGGTCATCACAAGAACAGCGATGTCGGGATAATCTTTACGAATACGTTGCAAAACCTCAATTCCGTTCACATCAGGCATGCGTAAATCGGTGATGACGAGATGAAAGGAGACCGTTTTCATGCAGCGAAAGGCTTCTTCTGCGCCTTGGGCCGTTGTGCAGTGGTACCCCTCCAAGCGCAGATGCCGACCGAGGGCTTCGCAGATATCAGGCTGGTCGTCAATCAGGAGGACTTGAGCAACTTCGTTGACGCGACCCTCTTGTCCAGTTTCGACATTCAAATGTGTTTTGGATAGAGGTTCGGTTTTCATGGTTTTGAAGCAATGTGTCCGTCAGTTGAAATGGGTGGGCTTGAAGGTATGATAATCTACGGCGAACGCTCTTAAAGGTCAATATAAAGAGGCCTCGAAGGCGCTACGCCACGCCAGCAGAACGACAACGAGTGCTCCCATTTGAAGTACTGCTACATATTTGGGAGGCGATGTTATCCAGCGTTTACAGAGAACAGCAAGTACAGCGCCCATCAGGAAGCCGAAAATGTGGGCGGCAAGGTCACTTCTTGGGCCGGTCCCAAGAAGGCCGACGAGCGCAGAACCTGCGGCAATGGGTAAAGCTGACTGTTTCCAAAGCATGGCTTGCGAGGTGCTTTGTCGCCAACGTCTGACTGCACTGTCAGCGGACAATGCGCCGAGGGCTCCAAATGCGCTCGTTGATGCACCAACACTGATGTAATCAGTGCCATGCATAAGACAAGCCAACACGTTGCCGAAAATGCCGGCACCAAGAATAATAATCCAGGCCAATCCACCTCCGAAACGGTCACACACAGCAGCACCCAGTAAGACAATACAAATGAGATTCCCGCCAATGTGAACCTCGTCAGAATGAATCGTCAACGCCGTGATTGGACGCCACCATTCGCCAGCTGCAAAGGCTTCCGCATTTGATGAGGCCAGTAGTAATATGGGATTGCGGTCTTGGTAGGGGCCTAGCCAGACATAGAACGCAAGCAGAAATGCTGCAACCCACCAGGATGACAGGCTGCGCTCGGATTCAGGTATAGCCCCCAGAGGCGAAGCAAAGTCCGCGAGTAAGTCGCCTTCGGCTTCCATGGCCTCGATATGGTGACGTGCGGTAGAAAACTGAAGCGGATCAACATGAATGAGCCAGTTGCTATCGACGTATTCAAGCTGATGCTCGATACGACAGGCTTCCAGCACCGTGATCCAAGCAGATGCCTGAGGGGCATCCTGAGGACAGAAGGCACTCTGGGCAGGCGGCAAAAGGTCTTGTGCGTCGGGTTGATTCACACAAGAAGCCTATCACTGCTTCCTATAGCGTCACACGAACATTCAGTGCGAAAGCGCGGTCGCAACGACGGGGAAGTAGTCCTTGAGAAGTGCGCGTGCCCCCATTTGAACAACACTGTTGGGGTTCGCCGCTAGATCGAGCAAACGCGGTTTAATGAAATCGAAACTCGCTCCGCGTCGTTCAAGTTCGTAAAGACCACTGCGCATCGTAATGAGCTCGACTTCGCACAGAAGAAGCTCGCGAATTTCTTTGGATGGTAGTTTTTCGATTCGGCGGATTTTACGTTTTTCTGCCGTTGTCGTCAAAAGTTGACCTATGAGTACGCCGGCCACTACCGCTATAGGCCCTGAAAATAATAGCCATGACATGAACGACATTTTGTTCCTCTATACTCCCAAATTCGTCACTACTTTAAAAGTACAGTAGACGCGACACAGGTGAGGAGCAAGCGCACAAATGTACGACAAGGTTTGTAGTACAAATGTACGACCTCGGTCGAAAACAGCGCTTAAATTCAGGCGAAACAAAAGTGAAAGTGTAGATTATCGATACTGGTCTATGGTGTTTTCAAGCATGCGCTGCACATTGTCGATCAAAATGCTTGGTCTCAGCACTTTGGCCTGATCCCCCCAAGATAGCAGCCAGTTCTGTACGTCATGCAGATGATTGGTGCGAAATTGAAGACTGACAGCACCATTTTTGTGCATTTTCATGACCTGATCAGGGTGCCAGGTCCGCTCTTGAATATAGGGAGCCGCCTTCGCCGTGAAGCGTATACATACATCATGCCATTCCGAGCTCCAACGAATACCAAAATGATCACCGAAAAGATCGGTAGAATCCAGATCATCCGGCCACACAAAATGTTCCTTCAGAAGCGTTGCTTTTTGAATGCGTGACACGGCAAACGTACGGATCGCTTTTCGACGGCAACAGTGTCCGCTCAAGTACCACTCATTACGAAAGTTAACCAGATAGTAGGGTTCCACATCCCGTTCGAAAGCTTCTTGCTGACCGGGTCGTGTGTGCCAGATAGTGATGCGTTGGTTGCCGCGAATGGCTTTGGCGATACGCTCCCATACCGACTGATCGACCTGCGTCGCGGGCGCCTCGAAAAACAGAATACGTTGATGCACCCAATCCGGGTTGATTTGCGTCGCAGCAGGAAGTGAATCTGAAATGCGTTTGAATACATCCGCGAGTTTACTATGCAAAGGCGTGTTCTCAAACTGACGTAGGGCTTTCTCTGCGATGCAGATACCAAAAAGATCGCTTTCGCTGATATTCAGATTGGGTAGACGAAAACTGGGCTCGGTATAGGCGTAACCATGTCGACCATTATCATAGACGATAGGGGCACCCAGCTGATCCCGTAGATAATCCATGTCGCGTTGGATCGTTTTAGGACTGACCTCCCATGCTTCCGCCAACGAACGACAGTTGGGATACTGTTGCTTCTGAAGGGCCTCATCGATAAAGAGAAGGCGCCTGAATTGTATGCCGCTTTGTGCCACCGTAGAATCCTGTGTTTAATCGATGATGCTACCTACACTGACGGTGGCAAATGTGCAATACAGAAACCTTCGAGCGCCGTCGCAAAGCCATCCCATTGAAGCCAACCCAAAGGAATCAAAAAATGCCCTAAGGGTTTCCTCCGCAACGAAATCAAGCGGATCGGTTAATGATACCCGAGTAGGTTGTCCGGTTTGCCACTCCCGCTTCTGCTGCTCGTCATTACGCGTACGACGTGTCTCCTTTATCCGTGCAGGCTCAGCGGGTGCATAGAACTCAGAATCCAACGTCACCCACAGATTCGACAGTAGACTCTTTTCTGTATTGAATGTTGATACGTCTGTCCTGCTTCGGACGTTTGCCAATTTGCACCGCACGTGACGCCTAATTGCGGTGCTTTCCTTGGCATTGGTGCTCGCACGGGAAAGGGTGCTGTGGTACGTTTAACCGATATTTTTGGAATAGATCAGGAGTAGAGACGATGGCTTGGCGACTTTCGCAAAGTATTCTAAAAGGTGAGTTGGACAACCGTGAACGTGGCTGGGTTTTTGGACGACTTTGGTTGGTTGGCGGCGAACAACCGATTGAACTGAATTTGCAGGGAAATTGCCTTCCAGACCTTGCAGGCTCCCGCATTATATTTAAAAACCCCAATGCCAGAGCAGGCGACGATGTCAGCCTTACCACTAAACAGGAAGGCCAAATCGGCGATGTGACGGCGTCTCGCAAAGTGAAGCTCCTGGCATGCAGTCTAGACGAGGCCCACAAATCACGTGAAGCGGGCGAGCGTACGCCCACCCGCATCGCCAACACCCTCTACCTCGAATGGTTTAGCGACAGTGATGGTCGCGTCGTTGTTGAATCAGCAGATTTCATCTTCGAGATCGGTGCGGAACCCGCATGGCAGATGAGTGAAAAAGACGCTTTCGAACAGGCCGAGAAGAATCGTATCGCGATAAGACGTTTCGTCGAATCCAATGAATGCAGCGAGGACACGACTGAGCTCGATGGACAAGAGCCTCCTTTGGATGAATTCGAATGGGAATTGCGCATGCGTGAATCCGACGAATTGACGGAACGCTATTCGGAGTTACTGGAGACCTACGGAGAACATCCAGATTGCGAACGTATTGTTGCACGCGAAATGGGGTGGCATTGGGTGGACGACGCGATTGACGCTGACGAGCGCGGGGCATTCGACACCGACAGCGATACGTATACCCCTGACGTTGTCCCGCAAGAACCGAACCCAAAGAGTGAGGGACGTGATTGGATCCGCACGCGTGATGGCCGCGTTAAGCATCCCGTCGCGAACCGCGCCCAAATATTGTCCACACGCTTCAGCCGCTATTTTCGCGCACAACCGTTTCGCAACGACTCTCAGTCTGACGTCTTTGAATGGATCACCTCCGAGTCTCGCGTGCTATCCAGTAAACTAGCCGGGGCATTGGACAGCATGGCCTACATCTCGACACCAGACCACGGGTTTGTTGTCGCATACCTAAAGCGTGGCCTAAAGCATCTGGAGTCCATTCTTGGCGCGATCACTGAAGTTCAAAAGAACAAGAACATCGACGCAGCCCGCATTCGTCGATTTCGCGCGGAACTATTCGGAATTCGCGAAGCAATGATTACCTTGATGAACATCAGTCGTGACGCTCTGGATGAATGACGGATGAACGCACGTCGGTCTTGCCGCTGAATGCCTTCCCGCGCGACATTCGCGAGCTTCAGTTTGGAAACCTGTCAGTCAGCTTGGACGTTGTGTCTGATACGGATCAATTGCTTGGCTACTATGCGGACAACTGCGGCAGTCGTCTCAACATGCTTCCCTATTATGCGATGCTCTGGCCATCCGCCGAAGCATTGGTCGGCTATCTTGTCCGTCATCATCCTTCACTGCAGGGCAAGCGCGTATTAGAACTGGGCTGCGGACTGGCGCTGCCATCCATGATTTGCGCGATGCTGGGTGCAACGGTTGATGCTGTTGATTTTCATCCCGATTGCCTAAGTGCCGTCGAACGAAACGCCGAACTCAATCACCTCACCACAGTTCACACACGCTGCGTGCCCTGGGATGATATCGAAGATGGTGCATACGACCTCATCATCGGCAGTGACCTGCTCTATGACGCTGAGAACATCGTTTCGCTTTCTGACTGCCTCTCTCGCCTTCGCCAGGAGGGCTCCATCGTTGTATTAAGTGATCCGGGGCGAAAGCATCTGCAAGAAGCAACCAACAGGATCTGCGAGAAGGGGTTCACGCATAGGACTCTGGTCGTCGGGGATTGTTTCGTAATTGTTTTTGAGCCCACGCCGGTGTGTTAGCGGACACCCGTACGCAACGTTTCAAGGGAGATAACGGTTTGCGGGGTTGTCGGATCACCAACATCATCCGCGCCAGCCAACTGACCACATGCTGCCGCGATCTCCGTTCCACGTTCGACCCGAACCGTGCAGGGAATATTTTGTTCGCGCAACTTCTGTTGAAAGGCATTCACACGCTGGCGGCTTGATCGCGCAAGTGGCGTCCCCGGAACGGGGTTCCAAGGGATCAAGTTGACATGCATGAACTGAGGACGGTCCTTCATTGGGCCGTCGCGCAGAACGCGCGCAAGCGCTTCACCTTGTTCAGGAGAATCGTTCGTCCCTTCCAGCAACACGTATTCGAATGAAACCCGACGCCCGGTTGTAATCGTATAATCACGGGTTGCTTCGAGAAGGTCCTGAATTGGGTAAGCTTTATTAATGGGCATCAACTCGGTGCGTAAAGCGTCATCCGGTGCGTGCAGCGAAATGGCCAAGTTGATCTGTAAGCCGCAATCGGCGAGGCGTCGAATGCCGGGAATCAGGCCTGACGTGGATACCGTGAAATTGCGCGCGCCAATGTTCGCGCCTTTTGGGTCATGAAGCCGTTGAACAGATTCCCACCACGCCTCGTAATTATGAAACGGTTCGCCCATGCCCATGTAAACAATGTTGGTTAGCGCGGTGGGCCGGGTGTCATTCGATTCTTCAGCCATCGTTGCAAGGGTGTTCTGCGCCCACAAGACCTGCTCGATTATCTCGCCAGAAGTCAGATTCCGCAAAAGCCCCATTTTTCCGGTCGCACAGAAAGAACAACGAATGGCGCACCCGGCTTGGCTTGAAATACAGACCGTGGCGCGCTCCGGATAGATCATGAGCACGGATTCGATGATTTCACCGCTTGGAAGCTTGAAGGCTGCTTTACGCGTGAGTCCTTTATCGCCCGTCTGAAGGCGGTCGAGCGTCAGTGCCCCGATCGTGGTTTCCGTGGACAGGCGATCGCGCAGGGCCTTGGGAAGGTCGGTCATCTGATCGACGTCCGTGACACGCTCCACGTAGAGCTGGCGGTAGATCTGTTTAGCACGAAACGGCTTTTCGCCCCATTGCGTGAGCAATTTCGCTAAAGCATCGAGGCTCAAGTCGTAGAGATTTGGGATATCAGACATGCAGGAACAGTAATGGATTTGGCAAGAATTGCAATGTCTCGAACGCGTACGCTCTCTAAGCGTGCCTTCTACGCGGAGGCAAGTGCGCGCGGATGGTGGTGCTGCGGATTGTGTTTACCCTGGCAGACGTGTGTGAGTGCTTAAACAGGGAAAGGCCCGCGTTGACCCCGCAGTTCTCATCTGATTTCAGCGCTACTTTCATGAAGCACACGCGCACAGACGCGCACACCCACACACTTAATTGGCAATGTCCTTGCGTCGTTGATTAGAATCTGGTGATCTAGAGGCTCGAATTATAGCCATGGAGAAACCAATGTCAGAAACGCCGCGCCTTTTTCTAATCGATGCCATGCCCTTGCTCTATCGCGGTCATTTCATCTTTCTACGCAATCCACGCACGAATTCGGATGGGGACAACACCTCAGCGCTCTTCGGGTACCTCAACTCCTTGCTGCAAATCATCGAAAAGGAAAAGCCCACCCATATTGCCGTTGCTTTTGATACGCCCGAACCGACATTCAGGCATGAAATGTATCCGGAGTACAAAGCGCAACGCGAGGCCATGCCGGAAGGCATTGGTTGGGCCATTCCGCGGGCGAAGGAAATGACCAAAGCCATGAACTTGTCTGTGCTAGAGCTCCCGGGCTATGAAGCGGATGATATCATAGGCACGTTTGCCCGCATGGCTGAACGCAGCGGGATGGAAACGTACATGGTAACGCCCGACAAAGACTATACGCAGTTGGTTTCGGAAACGACGTACTTATACCGGCCCGGCAAAAGCGGTGACAGCGCTGAAATCATGGGCATTCCCGAAGTCCTTGGTAAATACGGACTCGATCGCATCGATCAAGTGATCGACATGCTGGGCCTGGCAGGGGACACCGCCGACAACATTCCCGGCGTTCCCGGTATTGGCGAAAAAACAGCAGCAAAACTGTTACGGACCTTTGGGGATGTCGAAAACCTGCTTGCACATACAGATCAACTAAAGGGCAAACAGCGCGAAAAGGTCGAAGCCAATGCAGACAAGGCCAGACTCTCTAAAACACTCGCGACCATCAACTGCGAGGTCCCTATAGACCTTAGTCTTGAGACGTTTCTTTTGGGTGACTACAAATCTGAAGCGCTTGAACGCATTATCCGCGAACACGAGTTCACAGGAATTGGCAAACGCCTTTTCGGTGGGGCATTCAGTGTCGCCAGCCCCATGGGCGATCTGTTTGCTGGCGTCGATGACACGCCTGCCTTTGCTACGATCAAGGATACTGCCCACGACTATCACCTCGTCGATCAGCCCGATGCACAAGAAAAGTTAGCGGCATCACTCATGGACTTGGAGCGTTTCTGCTTTGATACGGAAACCACCAGCCTCGACACCCAAGAAGCGGAGTTGGTTGGCGTGGCGCTGAGTTGGGAGCCCGGCGTGGCGTACTATTGCCCAGCGCAAGACGAACAAGACGCGCGCCGTTTGCTCAACCTGCTACAGCCCGCACTCACCTCGCCAACGATTGAAAAGATCGGACATAATCTAAAATACGACATTTCCGTGCTGCGTCGATACGACATTGCCGTTCGCGGTCCCATTTTCGATACAATGTTAGCGCACTACGTCGTCGACCCTGTCCAGCGTCACGGCATGGATGCGCTAGCGCGGACCTATTTAAAGTATGATCCCGTCTCGATTGAAACGCTGATCGGCCCAAAAGGTAAAGACCAAGGCAGCATCGCCGACGCACCGCTTGCAGAGGTGGCTGAATACGCCGCAGAAGACGCAGACGTCACCCTGCGGCTGTATGATGTTCTCAAAAAGAAGGTCACTGACGAGGACGCCACACGTGCCCTGAACGAATGCGAAAACCCGTTGATCAACGTCCTTGTCGACATGGAGAGTGAGGGCATTCGTATCGACGATGTTGCGCTAAAGGCTTTTTCGATTCGACTTGGAGCCGATATAGAACGCCTTGAAGCAGAAATCTACGAATGTGCCGGCACGGAATTCAATATTGCATCGCCGAAACAGCTTGGCGAAATTCTCTTTGATCGTCTGCAGGTGGAAGCGAAGCCTAAAAAGACGAAAACGGGTCAGTATGCAACCAATGAGGAAATTCTCACACGCCTTGCCTTTGATCACGACATTGCCTCCAAGGTCCTAGAGTTCAGGGGCTGCCAGAAGTTGAAGTCCACCTACGTGGATACGCTGCCTCTTGCCATCCGGGAGTCAACGGGTCGCGTCCACACCAGCTACAATCAAGCGGTAACCGCAACGGGGCGCCTACAATCGAACAATCCGAATCTACAGAATATACCGATCCGAACAGAGCGTGGGCGCGAGATTCGACGCGCTTTTGTACCCCGCGACGCGGACCACGTGCTGCTCTCAGCAGATTATTCCCAAATCGAACTGCGCGTTATGGCAGAAATAAGTGGTGACGCTGCCCTACGTCAGACGTTTAAGGATGGCGTGGATGTGCATCGTGCAACGGCCGCACGTGTGAACGGCGTTGATCTGGATGGCGTCACCGAAGACATGCGACGTCATGCAAAGATGGTCAACTTTGGGATCATTTATGGCATTTCGGCTTTCGGATTATCACAGCGCCTCAGGATTCCACGCGCTCAAGCGGCCGGCATCATCGATGCCTACTTTGAGGAGTTTCCGGGCGTGAAGGGGTACATGGACAAAACCATTGCGTACGCCGTCGACAAGGGATATGTGCAAACCCTGATGGGACGTCGCCGCTACCTGCCTGACATCCATTCCCGTAACGCCACGACGCGTCAGTCCGCCGAACGCAATGCGATCAATACGCCAATTCAAGGGTCTGCAGCTGACATGATCAAGCTGGCCATGATCCGCATTCATCGTGCACTGAATGACGCCGGATTGAAGACACGTATGCTACTGCAAGTTCACGACGAACTGGTTTTTGATCTTTTGCGAACCGAAGAAGATCAAGTGCGCGACATCGTCAGGGATGGCATGCAGAATGCCTTACCAACGGACGTGCCGATCGTGGTGGATATGGACACCGGCGAGAACTGGCTTCAGGCGCACTGAAGCGCGAGGAGAAAACCGGCGGAGCCCGCCGGGCTCCATGGGGAATATTTCTCTGCGGACTTTTGAGCGGATAGGGACTTAAACTTTGGAGCCCGGCGGGCTCCGCCGGCTTGCCCGCCGTAGCGCGAAGGAGGGATCTCTTGGCTTACGTCACGGCTCCGAGAATCCCCGTGCTAAACGAACAGTGTCTGCATCAAAACCGGGAAATCTCAGACGCGGTGATCAGTTGGGCAGAGCGGCCAACTTGGCTTCGGCATCGTCTTTGCTCTCGGCCGCTTCGACACGGTCAGCCAGAAGTACCAACTGATTATCACTGACCTCGGCGATACCGCGATCCATGACAAAGAAATGGGTTTTATCTGCCGCTTCGATTTTGACGATCCCGCGTTGCAGTCCGGAAATCAAGGGTGCATGCGAAGACAGGACACCGAAGGTGCCCTCCATGCCGGGAGCGACAACACTGGATGCTGGCCCGTCAAAGGCTTTGCCTTCAGGTGTGACGATCGAAACGTGTATGTCACTCATAGTGAGGTCCAATTAAACAAGCGTTCTAAAAACGGTGAGTTTAGTCGTCAGACTTGGTCATGGCTTTGGCTTTTTCGAGCACTTCGTCGATATTACCAACCATGTAGAAGGCCTGCTCTGGAATATCATCATATTCGCCGCTCAGAATGCCCTTAAAGGAGCGCACTGTGTCTGCAACGTCCACATAGCGACCTTCTAGTCCGGTGAACTGTGAGGCCACAAAGAAGGGCTGTGAGAGGAACTTCTGGATCTTACGTGCACGCTGCACGGTAAGCTTATCTTCTTCGGAAAGTTCTTCCATACCCAGAATGGCGATGATGTCCTGCAGTTCCTTGTAGCGCTGAAGAATTTCCTGAACGCTACGTGCGACCTGGTAATGCTCTTCGCCCACCACTTCGGGTGTCAGAATAGTCGATGATGAAGAAAGTGGATCCACGGCAGGATAAATTCCCAATTCCGCAATGGAGCGTGACAGTTCGGTCGTTGCATCAAGATGCGCGAACGTCGTCGCAGGGGCCGGGTCGGTGTAATCGTCCGCAGGCACGTAGATCGCCTGAATGGACGTAATTGAACCACTCTTGGTCGATGTAATACGTTCCTGCAGTTCACCCATTTCCGTACCCAGCGTTGGCTGGTAACCGACAGCCGATGGAATTCGGCCGAGCAAGGCAGACACTTCGGAACCGGCTTGCGTGAATCGGAACATGTTATCCACGAAGAGCAACACGTCCTGGTGTTGTACGTCACGGAAGTATTCAGCAACCGTCAGGGCAGACAAGGCGACACGTGCACGGGCTCCCGGCGGCTCATTCATCTGACCGTAAATAAGGGATGTTTTTTTGAGAACGCCGGACTCCTGCATTTCCCCATAAAGCTGCGTTCCTTCACGGGTACGTTCTCCAACACCTGCGAACACGGAATAGCCACCATGCTGCGTGGCGATGTTGTTGATCAGCTCCATGATGATCACCGTTTTACCCACACCGGCGCCGCCGAAGAGACCAATTTTGCCACCCTTACGATAGGGGGCAAGCAGGTCGACGACCTTAATACCTGTCACCAACGCTTCAGACTTGGTGTCCTGGTCTTCAAATTCTGGGGGTTCGCGATGGATCGGCATGCGGGTTTCGCTTTCGACTGGACCGGCGTGGTCTACAGGATCACCGAGTACGTTCAAAATACGACCAAGCGTCTTGTCACCGACAGGCATGGTGATCATTTCGCCAGTGTCTTTAACTTCGGTACCACGAACGAGACCATCCGTGGAATCCATGGCGATGGTGCGAACCGTATTTTCGCCAAGATGCTGAGCGACTTCTAGCGTCAGATTGCCTTCCTCATCACTGATCGATGCGTTTTTAAGTTTGAGGGCGTTGTAAATGTCGGGTAGTGCGCCCGGAGGAAATTCCACGTCCACAACAGGTCCCATTACCTGTGATACTTTGCCATGTGTCTTGCCGTTGCTACTCATTGTCCTACTCCATAGGGCTGGCGTTACAGCGATTCCGCTCCGACAACAATGTCGATCAACTCGGACGTGATCGCCGCTTGTCGTTCACGATTATGAATTAAAGTGTAATGATCAATTAGGTCACCGGCGCTACGCGTGGCACTGTCCATTGCCGTCATGCGTGCAGCATGCTCGCCGGCACCGTTTTCTAAAAACATGTTATAGAGTCTAAACTTGACCGCATTCGGTAGCATATCAGCCATCAACTCTGCCACGGCAGGTTCATACAGATAATCGGACTCTGCTGCTTTGGCCTCGCCACCAGCTTGAGGCTGGTCCTCAGCGTCGATAGGAAGTAATTTTGTGATCGTTGGAAATTGGACGAGTGCGTTTTTGTAGCGGCTATAACTGACATAAATCGCGTCGTATTCGCCGCTTTCATAGGCCTGCATCAGTTCATCACCAATACGCGCAGCGTCGGCATACTTAGGACGATCGGTGACGCCTTCGTAATAATCTTTCACAGTGGTTTCATTCCGAA
>JBLHHU010000057.1:0-15273 GCA_047615735.1 Kiritimatiellia bacterium
TTTTCCGATATTCAGGCCGACGCCATTTTGGACATGCGTCTCTACCAGCTGACCGGCCTCGAGCGCGACAAGCTCGAAAAGGAATACCAGGAGCTGATGACGTTCATTACCTACCTTAAGGATCTGCTCGCAAACGAACACAAGATCTACGAAGTGATCAAGGAAGAGCTGACTGAAATCCGCGAAAAATACGCCGACGAGCGTCGCACGGAAATCACCCACGCCGAAGGCGAAGTCAGCATGAAGGACCTCGTTGCCGACCGTGGTTGCATTATCACAGTCAGTCACACGGGCTACATCAAGCGCGTCCCCACCGGGACCTATCGCGAACAAAAACGCGGCGGCAAGGGTGTCGCAGGGATGGGGACGAAGGAAGAAGATTTCGTCGAGCACATGTTTGCAGCGCAAACGCACGATACGATTCTATTCTTTACGACCGACGGACGTGTTTACTGGGAAAAGGTTTATGAAATCCCCGAAGCTGGGCGTACGTCGCGCGGCAAAGCGATTGTCAACCTTGTCCATTTGCGTGAAACCGAAAAGATCGCAGCCATGATCTGCATCCGTGAGTTCTCCGAAAAGGAAAACTTCGTCTTCGCGACCGAACGCGGCGTGGTTAAAAAGACCAACATCGCAGCCTTCCGCAATATCCGAAAAGACGGCATCATCGCCATCCGCGTCGACGAAGGTGACCAACTGATCGAGGTCAAAAAGACCAACGGCGAAGACGAGGTCATGATGGCGACGCACAATGGCATCAGCATCCGTTTCAGCGAAACACAGCTCCGTGATCAAGGCCGTGCCACACGTGGCGTACGCGGCGTTAAATTGCGTGCCGATGATCGTGTTGAATCGATGGAAATCATTGCCGAAGGCGCAACCTTCTTAACCTGTACCGAAAACGGATACGGGAAGCGTACTGAATTCGAGGAATACCGTGCTCAAAAACGTGGTGGACTCGGAATCATCGACATTCGCACCTCTGAACGTAACGGCAAGGTCGTTGGCGCACACTGTGCGCAAGAAGAAGACGCCCTTATCTTGATCACTGCCCAGGGCAAAATCATCCGCATGAGCGTGGCAGATGTCCGCGTGATTGGTCGAGCAACGCAAGGCGTACGCCTCATCAACCTGGACAAGAACGACACTCTCGTGGACGCCGCGGTTGTTGCGATCGAAGACGAGGATGACATCGGGATGAACGAAGAAGGCGAAGCGTCAGACACGCTTGGAGCCACATACAAATCATCCCTGCCCGCCAGCGAAGCCACCGAAGACGTTATCCAAGACGTGGCCGAAGATGACGCCGCCCCGCTTGATGAAGACGAAGGCGACGTTGAGCAAGACGAAGAGGATACCGAAGAAAGCTAAGAGGCCTTACGGCCTGGGCAGACGCATCAAATTAGCGCCTACCCGTGTGTATCAGTAAATGCCCCGAGCGTTGCCTCCGGAACAGAAATCATGCAGATCCGGTCAAGGGTATCCGAGTAGGTGTGGCGGCGAAGTGTAGGCTGAAGTGTACGGCAAAAGTGTCAAGACCGCCCAGCCTAGGCGAGCACTCACACTTAACCGCGTTCTTAATCGACACACTTTATCGGATACACTTAACCGGCCCGCTTTCAACGAGGGATACGGGCTGATGCATCGCGCTGATAATCAAAAGATGCCCACAGATTCTCCGAAAAATGCACCAAAATATAAAATTTTGATGCGTCAGCCCTGGCTAGCGGCCTAACGGCCTAGATCACCGTCTTGAAATAGGCGATGGTCTCCGGCAAACCTTGTGCGATTTCAATTTTGGGTTCCCAACCGAGGAGTTCGCGCGCCTTGGTGATGTCGGGTTGGCGCACTTTCGGGTCGTCGACCGGCAAATCCTGGTACACGACCTTTGAGCCGCTGTCGGTCATCTCAACAATGCGTTCCGCCAGTTGGGCGATCGTCATTTCGGTCGGATTTCCGATATTAATTGGCCCGGTCTCGGAACTGAGCATCAGTTTATATATTCCGTCGATCAAATCGGACACGAAACAGAAACTGCGCGTCTGTGATCCATCACCGAAAATCGTTATTGGCTCACCACGCAGGGCTTGACCCGCAAACGCAGGAACGGCACGCCCGTCGTTGAGTCGCATGCGTGGGCCGTAGGTATTGAAAATGCGGATGATCTTTGTGTCAACATTGTGGTAGCGATGGTAGGCCATCGTCATGGCTTCAGCGAAACGCTTGGCCTCATCATAAACGCCGCGTGGCCCCACGGGGTTAACATTGCCCCAGTAATCTTCCTGCTGCGGGTGAACGAGCGGGTCACCATAAACCTCAGACGTCGATGCAATCAGGAAGCGCGCGTTCTTCGCTTTGGCCAATCCAAGCGCTTTGTGTGTACCCAGGGCACCGACCTTGAGTGTTTGAATCGGATACTCGAGGTAGTCGATCGGACTCGCTGGAGACGCAAAATGAAAGATAAAGTCGATATCTCCCGGAAGGTAAAGGTACTCTGTCACGTCCTGATGAATAAACTTAAAGCTGGTGTTACCGGCCAAATGTTCGATGTTCGCAGTATTGCCCGTCAGTAGATTGTCCATGCAGACAACATTGTGTCCTTCAGCCAATAGACGGTCACATAAATGCGATCCAAGAAAGCCGGCACCGCCCGTAACAACTGCTTTAGACATAACCTTCACCTCTATTGGCCGTCAGCGGCGACGAACCGGATTAATCTAAATTCAATTTATCGGTCAAATTACGTACGCGAAATGAGCGTTCCTGATGAACCTGATTACGAACAAGGCCAATGCGATACGCCACGACGCGCAGCGTATGCAATCCGTTCGATAACGTGCGCGTATCCAACGCAAGACGATTGCCCTGATGAATGACTTTGCCATCCATAATATATGTAAACTTTCCATAACGTGTGCGGTCACGGGTCTCCGCCGATAGATTCAGATAACCAGACGCGTCGCCTACGCCGACGCCATTGATGGTGAGTTCGGCTGATTCAGCCCACGGGGATGCCAGCGGTTCACCCACAATCAGAATTTGAAGCGGACATTTTATCGACTGATAGAAACTTTCCATCACCGTACAACCAGCGGCGTAGTGCGCGTAGAGCCGGGCATGTGGAAATTTCGCCCAGAACGCCAACGGTTCGGTGACGGTACCCGCAGATGCGGTCGCACCGGCACGAATCCATGCGGTAAGCTTTGTTTGCGTCGGCATGTGGAATGCACCCGCGTAGCTCGTCAGATGCTCGGCAATGCCGCCTGGAAGAAATTGATGTCGCCCCGGGTCCACGTTGGGCGACCCCATAAACATACCCATGACATTCTCTGCCGCACCGGGTTCACGATCGAGGCGTGTAAAGCGCAATCCATGCGCGGTCAGTTCTTGTGCTGTTCGCTCAAATTGCCATTCGCGACAACGAGAGCGCACATCATCGACAAATACGAAATATAGATTTCCGGAAGGCGCTGTGTAATCCGACGTGATCCCGCGATTCATGCATTTCAGAATTTCTTTGACGGTATTTCCTTTTTCCCCAGTCACGCCAAGCATCATGCTGGGTATTGGCATTCGCTCTCCCAGCCACTCCTTGTAGAGATCAAAGGTTTGCGACCCGAAGACATCCGCCTTCTTGCGCTCTGGTCCGGCGAAGAGCGGCGAGACATAGCTACCTCGTCTCAGCGTCTTGCTCTCGGGAATTGTATTCCGCAGAAAGGTAATGCCCATCAACGACATCTGCGGATCCGTGGCAATCGTTGTTGGGAAGTCACATGAATACACCCACGCCAGAATTTGATCGGAGAGCCCGCGCGCTTCAATTTCCTTGGTCACCGGACCCCAAATGTCACGCGTGAAGACATCATGCGTAACGACGGATGGCGCACCATTGCTCGGCATTGTCACCGCGACCTCAATTAGGTTCTGCTCCGGCACGCCGCGCAGATGCATGTACGTACTAGCGACATGCATCGAATCGTCCGATCGACTATTGGCAATCAGTATGATTTCGTGCGGCCCGAGAGCCCAAAGCGGGCCACCACAGACCAACAGAATCAGAAAGGAAAAAAGTAACTTCTTCATACATCGCAAACCATACAGTAAGCGCTATAAATCAGGCAATCCAAAGTGTTCAGTAAAGGTGTGTGAGTCTGTGGACATGTCCAACAGGAAGACCCGTCAATTGCGTCTGTTGCCCCTACTGATTTACAGCCCAGCCCATGTACCCACAAACCATAGCGACGATGCCTTCGATTGACAATCAAACCCCCATTTGTTACGCCTTGCGGTTACAATTCTATTTCCAGACAACGCACGAGGAGCCGCCCCAAGCAGTAGGCCGGGCGAACGAAGCAGCAATGACCGACTTTGAATACAAAAACGGAATTCTACATGCAGAAGAGGTCTCGGTAGAGGCGCTTGTCGCCGAACACGGAACCCCGCTCTACATTTACAGCAAATCGCATCTTCGCAATCAATACCTAGGGTTAGCCAACGCCATGCAGGCGGTCAAGCCGCTGATCTGTTTCTCAATGAAAGCCAATTCGAACGGCGCCGTCATTAAGACACTGCTCGACGAGGGATCCGGCTTGGACATCGTGTCCGGCGGCGAACTCTACCGGGCTCTGCGCGTGGGTGCAGACCCAAAGAAGATTGTATTCGCGGGTGTCGGGAAGACACACGATGAAATTGAATATGCCCTCAAGTCCAACATTCTCTTTTTTACGGTTGAATCGGAGGCTGAAGCCCGTCGCATTTCGGAATGCGCCGTTCGCACCGGCACGACAGGACGCATCGCGTTCCGTATCAATCCAAATGTCGACCCCAAGACGCATCGCTACATCAGCACCGGAAAAGAAGAAAATAAGTTCGGCCTAAACATTGACCGTACGCTAAAAGCCTACGCCATGGCGGCCGAACTTCCCGGCATTGAAATCGCTGGCCTGCACATGCACATCGGATCGCAGATTCTCACGCCAGATCCTTTTCACGGTGCTTTGAATAAAATCGCCGGATTCTGTTCGGAATTGAAATCACTCTACCCCACCCTCACACACTTGGATATCGGTGGTGGACTAGGCATCAAATACGAACCTGATGAAACCCCGCTCGACCCAACCGTCTACGCAGCAAAGATCGTCGATCAATTGAAGCAAATCGATTTGCAAGTCGTCATGGAGCCCGGACGCAATCTGGCTGGCAACTGCGGCATACTGGTTTCGCGCGTGCAGTACGTGAAGGATAACCCACTCAAGACCTTCATCGTCATCGACGCCGGCATGAGCGACCTGCTCAGGCCCGCCCTATATCAGGCCTACCATGAGATACAACCGGTGCGCGAAGGATCAGGCACCGTTCACGGCGATCTCGTCGGACCGATTTGCGAGTCGGGTGATTTTCTGGCCGCTGATCGGGATTTGCCGCTCATGGACGAGGGCGACCTCGTTGCTGTGCGCAGCGCCGGCGCTTATGGTTTCACCATGGCATCCACATACAACAGCCGTCCTTTGCCAGCCGAAGTTCTCGTCGAAGGCCAACGGTCTTGGCTGATTCGCGAACGCGAAACCTGGGACCATTTGATCGCCAGCGAACGCCTTCCCGACGCATAGACGCCTTGTGCAGCCTTGACAGACGCCACGGATCAACGAGAATAGCCCATTTGGTCCCAAAGGCCGGACACCAACAGCCATGGACCCTTATCTAAGCAGTCAAGGACAGCACTATGTTTAAAGGATCATTTACAGCGCTCGTGACGCCATTCACGGAAAACGGACAGATTGACCACGCCCGCTTGGCGGAGCTCATTGAGCTGCAGGTGACAGGCGGTATCACGGGCATCGTCCCCGTTGGGACGACAGGTGAATCACCAACGCTCAGCTATGATGAACACATTAAGGTCATCGAAACCTCAGTTGCCGCAGCAGCGGGACGCATCAAGGTCATCGCAGGCACCGGTGCCAATTCGACTGAAGAAGCATTGAGCCTAACACAACGTGCCAAAGACGCTGGCGCAGACGGCACCTTGCAAGTCACGCCCTACTACAACAAGCCCAGCCAAGAAGGGCTCTACCAACATTTTTCGCGCGTTGCCGACGTTGGACTGCCTGTCGTGCTCTATAACATCCCCGGACGTACGGCCCGCGAAATCAGCATCGAGACCGTTGCCCGTCTGGCACAGCATTCGAACATTGTTGCCGTCAAAGAAGCGGCCGGCGCAGTGGAACGCGTGAGCGCAATACTGCACGTTAGCGATCTGACGGTCCTCTCTGGCGACGACGTTCTGACGCTGCCAATGATGAGCGTTGGTGGTAGCGGCGTCATCAGCGTTGCCTCCAACGTCGCGCCCGACCTCGTCAGCACGATGGTTCAGGCGGGCCGAGACGAACGCTGGGCGGATGCATTGGCACTTCACAACCGCTTGTACCCGCTCTTCAACGCGTTACTCTCGCTCGATACCAATCCTGTCCCAATCAAGGCCGCCATGGCGCTCAAGGGACTGATCCGCGACACGTATCGTTTGCCGATGTGTCCCATCTCTGACGAAAACCGTGCGACACTTCAATCCGTGATGACCGCAACCGGTCTGCTCTAGACGTTTAGCGCGTAACAAGGAACAACGTATGACCAAGGTAGCCATTCTAGGAGCCGCAGGACGCATGGGCGGCGCCCTGCTTCGATGCGCCCAACGCAACGACGAGGTATCGGTCGTCACGGCATATGACCGCCCCGATCACCCAGACACGGGCAAGGACGCTGGCCTTCTCGCAGGTCTCGACACGCTCGGCGTTCCACTGAGTGGCGACCTCGCAACCCTGAGTACTGCTGACGCGTTCATCGACTTTTCATTTCACGCCGTGGTGCCCGATCACGCCGCCCTTGCCGCACGCGAAGGCAAAGCCTTTGTCTTGGGCACGACAGGCCTCTCTGCCGACGAAGCAGCAGCTGTTCACGAGGCCGCCAAACTGGTTCCCGTGGTGTGGGCACCCAACATGAGCCTTGGCGTCAATGTGCTTTTCAGTCTTGCCGAGCAAGCCGCGCGCATTTTGGATCTGGACTACGATATTGAAATTGTCGAAATGCATCACCGGCATAAAAAGGACGCCCCTAGTGGGACAGCGCTTGGCCTCGCCAAGAGCGTCACGGCTGGACGCAACCAGGCGCTCGACGATGTCGCCAACTACGGACGCGTCGGCGAAACAGGCGCACGCCCTCGCGGCGAGATAGGCATTCACGCCCTGCGTGGTGGCGATGTTGTCGGCGACCACACCGTCACCTTCGCGACCGATGGCGAACGCATCGAACTGAGTCACCGCGCGTCAAGCCGAGATGCATTCGCCATGGGTGCCCTGAAAGCTGCCGCTTGGGCGCACGGGCGCGACGCGGGCCTGTACGACATGAAAGCCGTGCTCGGCCTCGCTTGATCAACTGAGCAGGAAAACGAAAGTCTGCTATGGATGTTGGCTTGAGCTTTGGCACGAACCGCGAAGACCGCTTAGCGCATCTTCGCGACGCAAAATCACGCGTGCTTAAAACGCCCGGGGTGGAATTCGTCGCCGCCTCGGCGGTTTACGAAACGGAACCCGTCGATGTCCAACCGCAATATCAGGACTTACCGTTTCTCAACAGCGTGATGATTATCGATGTATCGATTGATCTCGGTCGGATGTCCGATGCATTGCATGAAATCGAAACCGCGATGGGGCGTGTGCGCACGGATGATCGCAACGCACCGCGCCCAATCGACATCGACATCATCTATGCGGACGACACGACCATGAATACGCCCGCGTTGACGCTCCCCCACGAACGCTGGAGCAGCCGACGCTTTGTCGTGCAACCGCTGGCGGACGTGCGACCGGAGCTGCGCATGCCGGATTCAAACCAGACGGTTCGTGAAATTCTGAATGCCATGCCGGATGTTCCCACCGTCAGCGCACTGACCGTGGACTGGTAGACTTACTCAACGATCGAAAAATCGTCCGCAAGCGCACCACAATCCGGACAAACCCAGTCATCAGGCAGGTCGGCGAAGGCCGTTTTGGGAGCAATCCCGAATTCAGGATCGCCAATTTCGGGGTCATAGATGTAGCCGCAGATTTCGCAAAGATATTTATCCATTGTATAAGCCCTATCGTGTTGGGGTTTCCTTGTTCTGAAAAAGTCGCGAAACTATAGGCATCTACACGCACCGATTCAACCCAAATCCGACAACGAATGATGGCGAGCTGCTGTGTAGGAGCAGAATGGCAGAGAAGATGGCCATTTTCAGGGCACATCACCCTATAAACAGAGACCTTGTCCAGAATCTGTGGATGGATTTGAATTCCCAGCGCCTTATCCCAAACGGCTGAGCCTGCCCGGTTCTGGACGACACATCTTTCTCTTAGTGCTGTCGGATTTTGGAACAGCGACTTAAGCAAGAAAGATCCGGCGGAGCCCGCCGGGCTCCAGGGGGAAATACGAACCGAAGGGCGTTTCCCTCACCGTCAGAATGGATGGAGCCCGGCGGGCTCCGCCGGTTTTCAGGGCCCGAGCCTCACGCAACCGTCGCTTGGTTCGCGATAAACGTGCCAAACGCCGCCGCTTTTCTTCTCTCGCTTCAGTGGGCGGTCATCAAGAGTGCCGCGTGTCCACCAAAACAGGGCAGGCCCTATACCTACTTAACAGGGCGTCGCGTGTTCCAAAGCGGAGGACAACTTAGTCCTCCGACGGTTTTTGGTTTGCGCGACGTGTCTCCCCCACTCCGCAGAACCATCTGCACGGAGGCGGATAAGTCCCAGGACTTCAGGCGACGATGCTCACCAAACGGCCCTGCAGCATGCTCGACCGTTGTGCTGGACTGTGCCATCGCAATCATCGGCGGATAGGCATGACGCAAGGTCAGCGCCTCGCGGTTGGTATTAACGAGATCCATGCGTAACTCCCCTGACTCATAGGAGAATGCATTCATAGTATAGCCCGCAGGCGAATCAAACCCGTCGTCGCCCAGTGACCAGTGGGTTGGCCTGTCTGCACCAACGGCGGACAGATTGGGAACCCCTGTCGTCATAACGATATCGCGCAAATATGCATCCAAATTTTTCGCGACGCCAATTTCAAGCGCCAGGCCCGCCTCCTTAGAAAATCCGCACCAAACATCTTGCGTCGTGCCGTCATCGGTTTCTAAATCAGAAAAAAGGCGCGCCTTTTCAAAGCTTTTATTCGTAGGGCCATCAGATACAGACGGTGCATTAAACACGAGTGCGCGATCATCCAGCCACTGATCGACATCAAAAAGCTTTGGGTCGGGGCGACACCACTCCACGTCGAGATTCGCATCACTGCCCGTACCAAGTGTAATTCGCCCATCCTCCCATGTGCCTTCAATGCTAAAGGGGCGGAAGGCGGAAGGAATTGGAAGCTCCCACCCACACCATGCCAAGGGGACATCGTGGCGGCGGTCGGAGCGCGACGGTTTCATCGGCGGAAATCTGTTCGCAGGTGTGCTCAATCAAGCCTCCCCAAGTTAGCCCAGTCCATCGGCACCAAATTCGGTGCCTGATACATCTCAGACTGCCCATTCACGCCTTCATTCGCAAGCTTTGATGGGTTTCCGCTTTGACAACACAGTCCATCAGGGTTGATTCAGACACAATGTCGAAGCGCCATTCTGGCCCCACCCAGAACAGGACTCGCAGACGCGGTTGGGTGCAGCGTCTTTCCCAATCGTTGCTCAAGCGCGGCTACCCATGGCTTGGAGTGACTGCCCCCACCCGCCACGCTAATCGAAGAAAACGCGTCAGGACCACCTAGTCGACCAATCATATCACTCAGACGCTCAACAAGCCCCTCAAGCACCGCACGGGCCTTGTCTGCGTCCGTTGTTTGTGGCGTCACCCCGGCCCAATGGCCACGCCCTGCAGGGCCATCGAGAACGAAGGTAAGCTCGCCATACGTCGCGCGACGCTGCGTTGCAGCCAGATCGAAGTCGGCTTCACTCGCGCAGCCCTTCAAAATGGAGCGCGCCCAATTCACGGTCACGCCACCATAATCATCGGCCACCATCTGATAGGCCTTGCCGCCCGGATACGGTCCACGAATGACACCGGGAACTGGAATCGGCATGTGATCCAGAACGCGATAGCCAACCTGGGCCGTACCCAGTGTCATCAAGAGCGTGTCGTCGGCCGCCATGGGCACAGCGTAGGAGGCCGCCGTTTGATCGTTGCCCGCGAGGACAACGGGGATGTCCGCCGGCAATCCAAAATCCGCTGCAGCGGACGTCGTCACCCCAGCCATCTCACCTAGCGCGATTAGCTCAGGCAGGTTCTGTAGCGCCAACCCGGCGGTTGCTAAAGCTGCAGTCCACCAATCTGAATTCGCCAGTGAATAGAGCCCCGTTGAGGCAGCCAAATTCGCGTCGACACAAGTGCGCCCCGTGAAGCGATGAGTGAACCACGTCGGGAGGAGCATGACTCGGTCGTCTTCGCCAACGAAAGTCCCCTGCCGCTGAAGAAAACCAATTTTAGACACCATCAACATGGAAACGCAGTCGTGCATGCTACAGTGGTTTTCGAATCCCGACAACGCATCACGTAGGCGCGTGTCGCCCTCGCCGCGTGTATCCAGCCAGGAAATAAATGGTGATCGTGTGCGACCATCAGGCCCGATGACTGTGAACGTTTGAGCCTGACTACTCAGAGCTACAGCTTTTAGGTCCTGCGCTGAGCACGCCGCATCTTGAAGCGCGCTTTTCACCGCATCGCGCAAAGCCGTTTCGGCCGCTGCAACGGGCAGTTCGACCTCATGACCATGCACCGGTGCATAAACAAGCGACGCCGCCCCTTCACCCAGACAGTTCAAATCAAGGTCGTAGATGGCGGCTTTAAAGGATGTTGAGCCCAAGTCTATGCTGCAAATCATGCGTATCACCCCATGCAGAAATGGTAAACACAAAGCTTACGCCAACGAAGCGGATCAGAACAAGCCCCCGTTCGCACAGCGATGCGGAGTTTGCCCACACAAGTTCCGGCGGAGCCCGCCGGGCTCCAGGCTTTTGGGTTCACCAATCAGGGACAGGCCGAAGGCAGGGGAAACGAAGGACAGATCCGGCGGAGCCCGCCGGGCTCCAAAGTTGGAGCCTTAACCCAACCCATAGCGTTCCCGGTGGAACCCGGTGGGCTCAACCGGCAGCAGTGATTGAGCCTTTGCGTTCTTCGCGACCTTCTGTATATGGTTTTAGAATTTGATGCAGAAACGCCTTAAAGTAAAAGCATTCGGGACAGGCCCGAATAGAACACGTTCAAGGGTGCCCCGAAGAATGCTTAGTACGCAACCCGCCAAACCCCTGATCAACACTGGAACCCGGCGACTTGTCCGCCGGTTCTAGCCTATAGGAACGCGCTTAACTACGTCCTCGACGCTGCGAAAACCGTCCGCCACCACCACCACTGCCACCGCGTGATGATGAGCGGGCGTTGTCACGACGTCCGCCGCCACCACCGCGTCCGCCACGTCCGCCTCGGACAGGTTTGGCCGTATTGGGGTCCGCATTCTTGGCGGTGTCGGAATGGTGCTTGTGATCCAATTCAACGGGAATGACTTTGCGGATAAAACGCTCAATGCTCTGGAGATATCCGCGCTCTTCGGCTTCGCAAAACGAAATCGCGCAGCCGCGTTTGCCGGCACGTGCCGTACGACCAATGCGATGCACGTATGTTTCAGCCTCTTCAGGAAGATCATAATTCACGACATGCGTCACGTCGGGCACATCGATACCGCGTGCGGCGATATCCGTTGCAACCAACACGCGTACACGTCCAGCACGGAAACCGTCCATGGCACGCGTTCGGGCAGCCTGACTCTTGTTGCCGTGAATGGCGGCGGCGCGAACGCCCGTGCGCTCCAACCCTTCGGCAACACGATTGGCGACATGCTTCATGCGCGTAAAGACAATGACGCGGTCATCAGTCGAGTCCCCAAGCAAGGCCTTTAACGCGTCCACTTTAGCACCTTTGTCAACGAAGCGGACTTCCTGGCGGATGGCCTCAACGGCAGGCTTATCGGGTGCAATCGACACTTCGGCTGGATTCGTAAGAATGTCACGCGATAAGGTTCGAATCGGTGCAGGCATGGTTGCAGAAAACAGCTCGGATTGACGCGTTTTCGGCAGAGCCGACAAGACGCGGCGAATATCGGGCAGGAATCCCATGTCGAGCATGCGATCCGCTTCGTCCAACACAAAAACCTCAACCTCGTCCAAATGCACATCGCGTTCGTTCATGTGATCAAGCAAACGACCCGGTGTAGCAACCAACACGTCAACGCCGCGACGAAGCGCGCTGATCTGTGGTCCTTTACCAACGCCACCAAAAATCACGGTTGAACGAAGACCGGTGAAACGAGCACAGTCGGCCAGGGTCTCACCAATTTGTGCAGCCAATTCACGCGTCGGCGCCAAAATCAGCGCTCTGGGATGGCTCGGACGCACTTTCTCGGTCTTCGCAGACAAGCGCTGCAGCAGTGGCAGGCCGAACGCGGCCGTCTTGCCCGTGCCGGTTTGGGCACAGCCAATCATGTCGCGTCCTTCAAGGAGTCCCGGAATGGACTGCTCCTGAATCGGCGTGGGTGTCTTAAAACCCATCTCCGCGAGGGCGCGCTTCAACTTTGGTTCAAGTGTGGCGAAAACGCCTTCCAACTCAGACTCAGGAATGGCGTTAGCCGATGGCTTACGCTCAACAGGGGGTGGTTCGGGATGGTTATGCGCCGATGGGCGTGCGTTTGACTTTGGTCGCCGACGGCGACGATGGGCACTATAAGCAGGTGCTGAAGACATGCAGAATTCCTCTGGGTCCGGAATTATATATTCTCTGCCAGCCGGACACGTGGAGGAGACGGTCGGCAAAGACGCCGACAAGGTCGTGGTATGCACGATTCAGATAAACCCCGACGTGCATGTAGAAGCGCGGCATAGTACAGGCTAAAAAGAACGAGTCAAGCTATTCGGGCGAGATGTACACGTGAAACACGGCACGATCGAACATCCCCTGTGCACTGACGCGCTACCCAAAAGGCCGTTTCTACTTGCTCATTTTCGACTCTGCATGCTTCTATACAGGCCTTTTCGAGTTTCTAAACACATAAGGGACAAACAGGCATGGCCAAACAAAGCAACAATTTGATGGATAAACTCGTAGCGCTCTGCCGTCGACGTGGCTTCATTTTTCAGTCCTCGGAAATCTATGGCGGCATCAACGGGTTCTGGGACTACGGTCCGCTCGGTGTTGAGCTGAAGCGCAATGTCAAAGAAGCCTGGTGGGCCGACAACGTACGCATGCGCGAAGATATTGTCGGTCTGGATTGCTCCATCATCATGCATCCCAAAGTATGGGAAGCGTCCGGCCATCTCGGCGGATTCTCCGACCCCATGGTGGACTGCAAGGAAACCAATAAACGCTACCGCGCGGATCAGATGTTTTTGATTTCTGTAGGCGACGGCGATGACACACAGCATTTCTCCTATATCGAAAACGATGAAGACTCCCTTAAAGCAGCCTTCAAACGCGCCAGCAAACATGCACGCCGCTGCAGCGCCACCAACCCATCAGACGACCCAACAACCCACATCCCCTTCGGCGACATTGCTGGTGGAGCAGGACTGGCGCGCGTTGTGGGACCCGACACAACCACCCCCGGTACCTTAACCGAACCACGCGAGTTCAACCTGATGTTCCAGTCCTACGCGGGCGCCATTCAGGATGAGTCCAGCAAGGTCTATCTGCGACCCGAAACCGCGCAGGGCATCTTCGCAAACTTCGGCAACGTCATCGACAGCTCCAGAATGCGCCCTCCCTTTGGTATCGCGCAGATCGGAAAAAGCTTCCGCAACGAAGTAAACCCGCGCAACTACACCTTCCGCAGTCGCGAATTCGAACAGATGGAGATCGAATTCTTCTGTCGCGAAGAAGACTCCGACAAGTGGTACACCTATTGGCGTGACCGCCGCTACAAATGGTACATTGATCACGGCCTTACCAGCGAACGCCTGCATCTGCGTGAACACGACGCGAAAGAATTGGCCCACTACGCCAAGGGCTGCGCCGATGTTGAATACGAATTCCCCTTCGGTCTCAGTGAACTCGAAGGCATCGCCAATCGTGGCAACTACGATTTGACACAGCACACAAACGCCAGTGGCAAAGATCTCAGCTTCTTCGACGACCAGACGCGTGAGCGCTATATCCCCCACGTGATCGAGCCATCCGGCGGTGTTGATCGCGCCACACTCGCATTCCTCTGCGAGGCCTATACCGAAGACGAAGCGCCAGACGACAAGGGCAACATGCAAACCCGCACGCTCCTGAAATTGCACCCACGTCTTGCGCCTTACAAAGTCGCCATTTTCCCTCTGATGAAGAAAGATGGTCATCCAGAAGCTGCCGACAAAATCTTCATGGATTGTAAACGTGCAGGCCTCGCTGCGTTCTACGACGAAAAAGGCGCCATCGGTCGCCGCTACCGTCGCCAAGACGAAATTGGAACACCCTTCTGCATCACCGTGGATAACCAAACCGTCACCGACCAGACCGTCACCATCCGTGATCGTGATACGCTCGCACAGGAACGCATTTCCGCAGATAAGGTTCCGGCATACATTAATGACCGTATGCGTGTCGAATAGTCGCTGACACCCATAGCGCGGCGAATGGCACGGGAAGGCAAGACGTGACGCCATGACAGGCCTCAACCGTATCAACGTTTTCTCGCGCTTCCCACGCGCCGGGAAGGCAAAGACGCGCCTCATTCCAAGTATGGGCGCCGAGGCCGCCGCCCAATTGCAACGCGACATGAGCGGACGCACACTGCTATGCGCACGTGTGGCCGCCCTGCAACATGACGCCGACCTTGTCGTGCATTACAACGGCGGCTCCGAAGCCGACATGCAACACTGGCTAGGGCGTGGCACGCGCTACGAAGCGGTAACCAGCCCCGATCTGGGTGAAAGCATGCTGGCCAGCTTTCGCCTGGCCTCCACCGAAGGCTGCCAACGAACGCTGACCATCGGCTCCGACTGCCCCGGCATGTCGCCCGATGCCCTAAGCGACGCCTTCGCTGCCCTTGAAGAGAACGATGTCGTCCTTGGTCCAGCATCTGACGGTGGATATGTCCTCATCGGCATGAAGACGCCCCACCCCGCCCTCTTCGACGGCCCAACATGGGGTAACAGCACGGTACTTGCGCAGACACGTGAGATCGCCGCACGGCTAGGCCTGCGTGTGCACGAGCTCCCAGAAC
>JBLHHU010000058.1:0-15119 GCA_047615735.1 Kiritimatiellia bacterium
GGCACCATCGTCGAGGACGCGAAACTGACAGGCGTCATCTGCTTCGAACGAAATCGTCACCTGGACTTCTGCGCTGCGTTCCTCGTCTCGGCCCATTTCGGGAGCGCGCACGTTAAGCTTCACGAATTCCATCACGGGGACGTAGGGAACGTCAGGGACAGGTGCCACGCGTTTCGGCACGACAACGACGGGAGCCGAAACAGGTGCTGGCACAATCTGCGCCACCTCCTCGGCACGCACAGAAACCGTCACCAGCAAGACACAGGCAAGCATCGCGAAAAGCAGCCCGAGGCAAGCAGATCCATCACGCGGATCACTTTCAGGCTCCTCAGGGGATTCGAACAACTCGTCATCGTCGTCTGCCGTAGCGCTGGCGCCAATAGCAGGAGGAGACGCCAGCGTCACCGAGGCTTCACGTCGTTGCGCCGCCCGCTGGGCGTGTTGCGCGCCACTGCGAACGCCCGCCGTACGCGAAGCGCGCATCGCACAGAGCAAACACGCCAGCAGACACGCAGCCCCTGCCAGAAGCGTCAACCAATACACCAGACTGCGTCCAATGCTGGTTTGCGCCGCGGCCGCGAGCAGCAGTGCCCCCCCCAGGGCAATCCAGATGGTACGATGCAGTCGAAGCCCCGCTCCGACAGCGACAACACCTCCTAGACCCGCGACAGCAATTTGCCATAGCGAACCGCCCAAGCCGAGCCACGGGGGCACCACACGAACCGATGCCAGCAGATCATCGCCACTGGCCAACGAAACCATTTTCGTAAAGATCACCTGCGCATCACCCAATGACGCGCTCACCAATGATCCGCCCACCAATGGCCCTTGGATGGCAAAGCGCCCCACGGCCACCAACATCACCGCGCACGCCGCCAGACCCAGAAGCACAATCACGGGCACAGCAACCCATAGGCCGGCGACACGTGAGCGAAAGAAGGCCAATCCACAAATGCACGCGCCAAGGCCAGCGAGCCCCAGCGCCAACTGGGCGCCGGCCAAAGAGAGTAGAACATGACGCGCTAGAACGATGACACGCGATGCAACCCGACCCAGGCCGGCCGGGGCCGCGACAAAGTCCGACAACATGTTTCCAGCCACGCCGGAAATTAGCTGGCCCTGCGGCGCGTGCACCACCCAGCGTGTCGCCGTTGCGTGCGTCTCGTGCGTTCGCGGAGCCCGCAGATCAAGTGCCGTGCCCATCGCACTCGGCTTCCCGTGACTCTCCGCGTATTGCAGCTGAACTTTGATAGGCGTGTTAGGATCAGGTAAGCGACGCAGTGGCACTAAAACGCCCTTGTCGCTCTGGGGTGGCCGAACAGAGACGAGCGTGCCATCATCGCCACTCACCTTGGCGTACCACAGATGCGCATTCTCGGGCAGGGCCACAACGAGGTATTGCTGCGACGCATTCTTGATAAAATAGGTGACCGTCGTGACCGTTTCACCGTCAGGGCTGATGTGCGTTTCGAGCGAGGCATGGTCCACGACCTGATTTAAAAGCGCTTCGGTAGCAAAACGTTTGATCCGGACACGAGCGACATGTGGTGATCGCACGTATTTATATGCGCGCAGCACAGGATCGTTGATCAACAACTCGTACTCGTCAGGAATCTCCTCCGCATCAATCACCAACAGGGCCTTGGGGTCCAGCTCGACATCCTCAATCAACAGGCTCGCTGAGCTCGCCAGTGCGATATAACCGACTTCGCTTTCCATATCCACCGTTGCCACCCCGCCCACATCGACGACATCCTCGTCGGGGTTGCATTGCAGGTCATACGTCACCAACAAATTGTAATCCCCAATCACTTTTTCCTGTAGGTAAACGGTCCAGACGTCACCCTCCTCGGCTTTCTGAAAATTACGAACATCGCGCCCCATGAACTCAACGTTTTGATACGCCGCAGGGACGGTCACGCGAAAGATTCGGGTCGGGGCACCGCTGATGTGGTAGGTCATCGTCGATCCACCGTAGAGCACGCCTTCACCAATGGAAACGAGATGAAAAATTTCAGAATGAATCGACGCAGTCGTTCGATCAATGTCTACCGCAATTTTCCAACCGGCTTCTTTGAAGCGGAAAGCCTGCTGCGCGCCGGACACGGTCAGGGCGGTCGCGCCGGTACGAATTTCACGGACACCTTCGACCGATGATGCCGTTAGACGAAAGCCCTTTTCAGCGGCCAAAACCAAATCGCCTCGTTCGGACTTGGCCCCCTTTAGGGCAAAATTCGGCGCCGCAAACGATCGCGCATCATCGCTCAGTGCCTTCTCAAGGCGCAGCTCCACGAGCTCGGTGCCAAGGATTCCGTCTTTGAAGAAGATATGCACATTCCGCACGCCCGCGATGTCACGGACATCATAATCGGTCACCTTTTTTCCGGCCACGTTCGCGACGATCCAATCCGGGGAAGTTTGCACGACCAGTTCTCTTGTTTCTGCGGCGCGAACGTCAACATTGAGATTAGCGATCAAGACGAGATCGTTATCATGCAGCGATAGAACCAAATCATCGCGTACCGTATACTCGGGCACGATGTCGTCGGCATCCAACTGCAAAGTGTACGGCGAGTTGGCGTATTGATAGACAAAGGTGTTACGTGTTGGGGATTTGCGGGCCACCTTTGGATCGGCGTCCAACGCAACGAGGGGAAACGCACTTTGATCCACCTGGGTCAAGCCCAGCGATTTACGAACGAGTAAACGAATCACGCTGTCCGTACCCACTTTCAGGAATCCACTCGTTCGAATGACGTCCCGCGGCGTGACGACAGGAAGATCTACGGTGGTCGGAAATTCGGGCAAAATAGTCTCGCTCTCGACTTGCAGTTTATAGCCATCCTCTCGGGGATGACTCAGCGTTACAAGCAACACACGCGCGCCGTCGTCCTCTTCCTCAATGCGCCAATCCTGGATGTCGTCCCCTTTTACCTGGGTCACGTTCACACTGCGTGGCAGATCAAAGGCCAAGGCGCTGAGTGAGCCCTGTACCACGCGATAAGTAAAGACGGTATCGAGACGCATGGCGCCCACGCTGGCGGTCGCAATGGTATTGGCCTCTGCCGCCACCACGAGCTCGGCATCGAGGCGAAGGACCTCCGGCTTCCACCGAACTTCGAAACGCTGGCTCACGCCCAGAAACGCCGTCACCTCGGTTTGTTCATCGGCATTCAGGCCGCGCTGTACTTTAAGTGCCCCCGGAAACTGAACTTCCAGATCATCCCGATCACAGACCACGGAGAGTTTGCGTATCGTGGATGCCGGAATCGTAAATCCAGTTTGACGCCATTCCTTGTCTTTGGCTGCGCGACTTGCAAAGTTCATGCTGATCGTGTGCTTTCCCCCGGAGCGAAATTTCAACACGTAGCGCGTCCCGTCGCGGACAAGTTCCGCACCGCGTGGAAAGGTGCCATCCAAAAAGGCGACATCCCCTACGACCAGCGGCATTTCGACATTTCGACCATCCACATCAATGGTGAGGTCCATCGTGAACGTGATGTTCTCCCCATCGATAGCACCCAACACGGACAGGTCGCTCACCTGAACGCGCCTCGACATTTCGTCAGCCCCGAAGGCGAATCCCGCGTAGGCGAACATCGCCATGAACAGCAGGGCTAAGTGTCGTTTGCATGTTTTCATTTCCCGGTCTCCTCGTTTGGTCTGATCGAATCTGTGTCACTGTCGAGAGCAACTGTCGCGGCTTCTGGGCATTTGTTTGTCATGAGCATGTAAAAGGGTCGTAAATCAAATATCCTATCGCCCGGCCTGAGGCTTTACGGATTTGCGCGTGGCATTCCGGAGGCGGAATGCACAAGATGCAAAAGCTCTTCGACTTGCTTGTCCAATTGCAATTCAGCCTGCACGGTGCGCAAGACGGCGGCCACATCGGCAGCGTCGCTGCCTGCAGCGTGTGGACTACCTCGAAGAATCTCAGCAAACTCAGCCGCGGCCGCAGCCAGACGAAAGCGCGTAGGAGCCTTCGAAAATTGATCCGGGATGTTATTGGCAAGGATGGGCAGCGCGAGTTCTTCAACACGCCCGGTGTCGACATCAAGATAGCGAACATGCGCAACGCCCAAGGGAATGTTTGAATCCCCCTTAAGTGCAAACTCATAGAGTGCCGTCACGGCTTGGCCCGAGCCCACTTCGCCCGCATCCACGTTGTCATCACGGAATTGCGCCTTGGTCAGTTGGCGGTTTTCATAACCGAGCTGCCGATAACGTTGGACGCGCTTCGGATCAAACTCGATTTGAATTTTAACGTCGGAGGCGATCGTGTTCAGGGTCGCGGCAAGATCATCCATAAACACACGTTTGGCTTCATCGATGGAGTCAATAAAGGCGTAGGCGCCATCCCCTTGATCCGCCAATTGCTCCAACTTAGCGTCGTCATAGGTCCCGATGCCGAAACCGAAGACTGAACACTTGATACCCTGCGCCCGATAGGCGCCCACGCTCGCCAAAATGGCATCGGCTTCCACCGTGCCCAGGTTGGCGACACCATCAGAAAGCAGAAGGACACGGTTTTCGGCCTTACTGCGGAAGCTGCGTGCCGCCACTTCGTAGCCTAACTTAAGTCCTGCATCCAAATTCGTGGATCCCGAGGTCTGCAGACGGTCAATGACGGCCAGGATCGTCTTCTTTTCGGAAACAGGCGTATGATCCAGGACCAGCCGTGCATGCGAATCGTATTGTACAATGGCGATGCGATCTTCGGGGGCCAGGCGACTGATCAGAAGACGCAGGGATTTTTTCACCAAACCGAGGCGGTCCGGCGTGTTCATCGAACCCGACGCATCGATCACAAAGGTCAGTACCGCTGCGCGCTGTTGTTCGCGTCCCAGGCGTTTGCCTTTCACGCCCAGCTTTAAGAGATGTAAATCCGAGCCGAATTTTGAAGGCGCAACATCGGCATACACCGCAAAGGTCTTGCCGCGTGGTGGGGCGTAATCATATTCGAAGAAATTGACAAACTCTTCGGTGCGCACCGATTCCGCCGGCGGCAAAAATCCGCCAAACATATAACGCCGTGCAACGGTATAGGACGCGGTGTCGACGTCGATAGAGAAGGTCGAAAAGGGACGCTCTGCCGCCGCGTAAAAAGGATTCACCCCATGTGCTTTAAACGTTGCGGGCGACGGCGTTTCTTCGTCAACGACCTCTACGATGTTTACGACCTTGGCGACCTTCATATTCTTTTGGCGCAGCTTCTCGTCTTCCGGCTTCGGATCGCTTTCCGGCCGTTGGCGAGATCCGACATCGGGCTTCTCAGATTCTTCTTTCTCAATTCTCTCCAGATGGATGTCCTCCAAAGCGAGGACCTCTTGTGCCTTACCGCTCTTCAACATGGATTCTGTGCCATCCGTTCTGTGATCGGCCCCATGTTTCCATTTGTATGAACGTTCCGCCCCCAAATCCTTCAACCCCTTACCATCCACCTCTCGGAAGAGTGTACCGACCACGGGAATGTCACCCAAGTGTGGCACCGCATCCTCGCGATCATCTTCGCCACGATTGCCTGGACCTCTGCGGTACCGGTCAATGCCCGGCTTTGGTGCCGTGGGGGTAGTCGGCGAAAGCGAGACGATCGGCGCCGGCCTCGTCTTCGGTTTTCGCGTGACGAAGCCTTTATTCTGCGCCTCGACACGAAGTCCATCCGCGGCAACTGGGACCGGAATGTCGTTCTCCACAAGCACGGGCCTTTTGCTGGCCGCAAAACCACCTCCAACCGTTGCAGCGACGGAGACCGTGCTCATCACGTGACGCTTGAGATCCTCAGTCTCGTAAAGCAGGACGGTTTCTCTTGGTTCGTCCGGCGCGTCTGTGACCGTCATGCCTACGCCCAATTCGCCAAGCTTTGCGGGCCCTGCATTATAGGGTTTACCCGTCCGGCCAGGAAGACGTTCACCTTCCTTTTTCAATTGTTCATCTTCTGCAATCTGCTTAGACGCCGACCCTTGGACACTCAGGCCCGATTCGCCTTTGATGTCGTTGCCTTTCAAAAGCCCCGATCCGTTCGCCACGGTATAACCAACGCGACCATTCAGGGCGACGTCGCTTGCGTCTTTACCTGCTCGATTATCCCACCATTCTTCTTTACCCTTCTCACGCGTCTCCCCGGATGCCAACCATTGAGATTTCAGCTCCGACGCCCTCGACAATCGCGTCCACTCGTCCCTGCCCGAATCGCCCTCGATGTCGATGACGCTATCAGGAGACCCGGAAGTCCAATTTATGGTGCGGGCAGGCGTGCTCTCATCACCGTCCCCGGAAATAGGTTCGCTCTTGAGACCCGGTACGTTGTTGGCAAAAGTAGAGACATAACCGGCATCTTCGCCCGCTACCTCCCCGCGCTCTCGTCCCTTTTGGCCACCATCATCATAGCCATCCGAGCCATATAGAGCCAAGTTGACACGAGCAATTTCCGCATCATCAGAAACGTCAATGCGATCGTCAATAACGGCGGTTTCACGGTTGCCAAATTCTATGCCCCGACGGGAATCCTGAGCATCGTAAGTAAAACTTTGGGCACCAGGCAGACCCCGTTTACCACCGTTCACAAAGTGGTCATTTTTCGATTCTTGATCCGTGAACGATGCATCTTTCGCTGCGGGCAAGTGACTTTCTGTGATCTCGTCCAGTTCTTCTAGCATTTCCGACTCGAGCATGGTCGTCTGCGGCGAATCGGTCCTCACCAAAGCTGCACCGGGCAAGCGCATTTTCAGGTTTTCATCGGACAGATCGTAGCGCGGCGCAATCACGTCGACGAGGCTGCGGCTCGAGCGTGTGAACGAGGTCTTTGAGAGCACGATGATCACGACAATGGAGCCCAACACAAGGGATGCGGCTGCCTTTTTCAAGACGGGGTGCCCCTCGCCGAACCAGTTCAGCAGGCGCAGCTTGGGGGCGGCGATGCATTCATGCAGCGCTGCGCGTTGTTCGTCCGTCAGTGTCTGATGCGCCTCGGTGTTGACTGCCAGGGCGTCGCGCAGTACGTCGAGGGTCAATTCGATTTCCTGCAGCTCCGCCCGGCAGTCGGGAGAGGAATCGAGCATACGCCGCACCTCGGCGGCAGCCGCCTCCGTTAAGTCGCCGAGTGCGTAGCTCGTGAGTTTTTCTCGCATGGCATCATTCATCATTAACATCCTTTGGCTGACCCTGTGGTTTACCCTGTGGTCCGGCCTGTGCACCTAAGACGTCTGTCGCCGCTAGTTTCTTTCTTCCATTTTTTTCGGGCATGGAGTCCGCACTGGTAACAACGGCATTTGCGCGACGAATTTGATCAGCGATTTTCTTTACGGCGTGGTGCAGCACACAGCCCACGTTGCCCTGGGTCCGCTTGGTGATTCGGGCAATCTCTTTGTAGGAAAGGTCCTCTTCAAGGCGCAGGAGCAAGACGTGCTTCTCCAGGGGCGTCAGGACATCAAGGTGGCGCAGAACTTCACGATGTTTGGCCTCGGAATCCACGTGGCGGGTCGACACGTGACTGAAGACCGGATCCCCTGCCTGCTTTTCATGTAAGGCGTGCCGGCGTACGTCACGACGCACATGATCCACGGCCAGATTGTGGGTGACGCGAAACAGCCAGCTTTTTGGATTCGTGATGCGGGAATAGTTCTTATCCTTCCACACCGCGACCAACTTAAGAAAAGCCTGCTGCACGACATCGCGCGCTGCATCCGCGTCGTTAACAATGCGCGTTGCGAAGCGCAGAAGTTGCGTTTCGTACTCGGCGATGAGAGCTTCGAGCTCCGCATCCCGTGTGCCACGCGTCTTACTTGTATCTCTGAACTTCAAACTTTGACCCTCGACTGTCCTTTCAAGTACTAGACGAGTCTGACACACGCTTTCTTCAAAAAGATCACATAATAATTCAAAAGATGGCCGGAACGGGTCAATTCCGAGCAATTGGGACAATTTGTACCCCTTCAGGGGCTGTGGAACGCATCGGGCAGGATCGCAGCCGCCTTCCGATAGATTATTGGCGCAGCGTGGTACTGACCCAACAAGACAATCTCCGTTCGAAGACTCACTTCGATTGAACGACGAAGGGCTTACGCAGTGTCCCTTTGTCGTTCAACCTAAAAGCGGCAGTTGATTCACCACGAAGGACGCGAAGAGCACGAAGGGAAAATGAAAAACAGAGGATTGCGTGCGTGCCTCACGAATTTCTTCGCTAAGTATTCTGCACCATTTGAGTGAAAGATACATTAGACGATGCGTAAGGTTATCCGTATCCTGCTCAACATCTTACTTCGTGTCCTTCGCGCTCTTCGTGGTGCCAACTGCTCCTTTCAAGTTCAATCGAAACGAGGTACGAGCGGAGATTGTCTGAAACGCTAACGGAAACATCGCCTCCCACCATCAGAGTGACAACCTATTTCAGGACGTCACCTACCACACTAGCGCTTCGGTGGCGCGGCTTCGCGGATCAGCGCGCCATGCTCTTCGCTCATGATTAGGATGGCGAAACGTTCCACCTGATCCAGCTCGTTGGTGTTGAGCGAGGTGTAATCGAAGCGGCCACGCAGGTCGGTGTAGCCGTCCTTGTAGAACTTCACCTCCCCATCCTTCATGCGGGCGTACACCTTGACGTAGACCTGGGGCAGCGGCTCGGCACTCTTCTCATGCGCCACGCGCAGCTGGCCATAGTTCTCCGTCAGCTGCAGCCCAAGCGAATGCGGGTAGTAGCCCTGCGATTTACGGATACCGTCAGCCACCAGCTCAACCATGACATTCCGATCACGATACTGCTTCGGAAGCGAGATGGTCGTCGTCTGCTCGCCCTGCGGCAATTCGAGACGCGCCGATTCGTTCGGCTGAATCACAGAGAACTGGCCTGAGATCTCCTGAACGAACGGTTTCTTGGAGAAGAGCAGCTCGATGTCCATCAGGTAGTAATTAACGTGGCAGGCAGCCAGGTTCTGCCAGGTCACGACCATCTTGCGGTCCTCGATCTTGAAATCCAGGCTGGCCGCCGTATCCGCCAACTGCGCCTGACGCTGTGCACGGTCCTCGCTGTCGATCACCACGGCTTTGCCACCCGTAATCTCCTCAGCCTGCGCGCTAACCTGCGCAAAGCGATTACGCCAGCGGTCAACCGGGTGCTCCTGATACCGCTTCGCAATGGCTAGTGCCTTCTTCGCATCGGCCCGATAGAACGCGGCATAGGCATCCATGTAATCGTATTGCAGCGCCGACGGAACTGCTCCGCGCTCAACGCGATCGAAGAATTCGAGGCCTTCCCCAATACGATCCTGCAGGAACATATAGTAGGCAATCGCGGCCTCATCGGCGTCGCTCAACGCCGGTCGGTAGCGAAGGTACTGCAGATATCGCTCATACTGCTCGAAGAACTGCGCGTTCAGGACCTTGCGCTTCGCGCCGAGCTGATAGGTGCGCGCGTTGACCAGCGGCCAGTATTCTTTGTGCTGATAGCTATGGCGCGCCACAGGGTCCAAGGTCAATAGTGGCGAGTCGATGGTGAAACCGACCATCCCGGCGAACGGTGACTTCTGCAGAAATTCGCGAATGACCGGCACCGCGTCGTGATGAATTCCGTACGACCACAAGGTGGCATGATAGACATGGCGCGCTTCCAGCAAACGCGTCACCGTATCGAAGAAGCTGCGGTCCCGCATGCGGAAGGCGATCAGCTCCAGGTTCAGCCGGTCGATGTTGTTCTCGTTCAGGTAACGAATCACCTCTGCGTTCGCGGCATGTTGCGAGATGTAATCCCACGACGCCTTGTCGATCGAAGAAAGCTTGTCGACTACATGGAATTTAAAGGCATCAGTATAGGCCAGCAGATCACCGTCCGTCGCGACGTGCACGGGGAAATGCTCGAAGTCGCCCGGGAACGGGAAGTAGAAATGGTATTCGAGCTTCTTGGTCGAATAAGGCTCTACCTGGGTATGCTGGCTACGCGTAAAAAAGCCGTTCTGGACCGGTAGCGCGCCCTTCGGAATCTGCATCAACACATCGACCTTACGCCGCGTCGAGGTCGGGTTCGTCAGCACGACCTGGCACCCATAGACGTTATGGAACAGAAACTCCCCGGTGACGAACTTATCGAAACGCTCATTGTGTTCGTGCCGATAGCGATCGTTGAGCGCGAAAAAGTTCTGACTGACGAGTAAGGTCTGTGCGGCCGGCGTTTTGCCGGCAGGAGTGACCTCTTTATGGAACACGATGACGGGCGAACCGGCGAGCATGGTCGCACGCAGCCCGTCACGCGTCATCTTCTGCTCCTTGGCCGTAAAGGGTAGATCCAACACCGCCATGGCAAACATCATCTCAGTGAAATTGCGCGATGCCTCCGCCACATGTGTGGACAGGAAACCGCCCTTACCGTCATACGCAGCGAAATCTTTCCAGAACCCACAGACAGGCACGAGTTCGGCGAGCTGCGCTTCGATGGGCAGGTGGTAGTAGTTGTTCTCAACCCATTCCTCGGTCTTATCGAGCTTGCGATAAAGCTGGCGCACCTGACGACGGCGCGATGCATCCTTTTTCTTGTCTAGGCTGTAATTTTGCTCTTTCGCATTATGCTTCTCCATCCTCTCCATCATGACGGCAGGCGCGATGGTGGCGCTCGGCTTCATCGCCATGGCCCTCCCCGCGCTCCCATCAAGCGTTGCCGAGTCGCTTTTGGCGGAGACGATGTCACCCACTTCGTCCATCACGTTTCCAGACGCGTTCTTAAACATCCGGGCGCTCAACAGCCGGGCGCCCGACCGCCCTTCCTCATCATCCAAGTCGACCCTGAGGCTGTCGATAAGCCCGGCACTGGTTGAGAGCGCGCTACCACGGATTGCCGTCTTGAAGAGATGGTTGAAGTGTTCAATGTTGGGCGGGATCAGATCGTAGCGATCTTTCACATGCCTGCCGGCCGCAGCGCGCTCCTCGGCAATCGCGCGGCCAAGCAGAACACGCTCAACCATATTGAGGCGCTCATGCGCCCAGGGCTTGCGGTACGCCGCCAGGGATTCGCCCAGCAGCCAGTGGTCCATGAACGTCTTACCCTTCTTATTGACCAGGTACGGCTTGATCACGGTCTGGAAGAACGCCGGATCTTTCTTATAGAGGAAATAACTCAGTTCGTGGCAGGCATACTTACTGTAGAGTTCGCGCTTCTTAGCCACCTCCATGCCCGGCCAGTTCAGAATGAAACTGAATTCTTTGAACGTGGCATCGGCGTTCAGCGTCGAGAGCAGACCGTGCACCTTAGCGAGGGAATCATAAACTTCCATCTTGGAGGTGCGCACGTTCTCGAGCACAAACGGCTTATCGGCTTCCACAACACTAATCAGCTTCTGTTCTGTGAAATGGCCTTTCGGGTCCAGAATACGCTCCATACGTAGGTCACGATATTGACGCCAGTCGGGTGCCAGCGAGACCTCGCGATACACGGCGTTTTCGCGGTTGACCGCCATGATGTGGAGCTGCTGGCGTGGGCCAACGGCTTTTAGATCGACTGTAACGACGCCCTTCGCGTCGGGCCGCAGGTTTTCGAGCACCAACGCTGGCTCCGGTAGAAAATCCAAATTCGGGGCCAAATATCCAGCATTGGCCCCACCACCACCGAACGCGCTCATGGCATCCGCAGCAAAGGCACCCACCCGCGCCGACTGCTCCTCGGCGCCCCACGCTTCGCCACCGGCCGCGTCATCGGTCGTCGTATCCGTCTTGCGCAAGCTCCAGGGGTTCAGTAGCAGACTGGGCCGACGCAGCATATTGCCGGGATACTTCTGCGCATACTTGCGCTCGAGAATATAGCGGTATTCATCGCCGATCTTGCGACCCGACATATAGGTACTGAGCGGACGCCCCGTCAACGCCCGGCGCGGGCCCGCCAGATGCGGGGCGCCAAGCTGGCGGAAGATCCCGTCTTCCGGCATATAGCGCGTCGCCACCACGTGAACGCGCGTATCCTCTGTCGCAAAGCGCAGCTGGATCGCCGCGGTACCCGCTTTGGCATCGGGTGTGATGGTGATCACCTGTAGCGGCTGGGTGTTGATCAACTCAAGCTGGCGGTCACGCGAAATCGCGATCGACGCGTCACGCTGTCCCCCCGTGACACGCACGGTGCGGCTCACACCTGTACGCTTGAAATACAAACTATAGTCACCAGCATCCAAATCACTCACAACGACGAAGCCGTCCACGAAACGGACATGGTTTCGCACATCACGCACGAACGTGCCCGAGCGCTGTTCCAGCAGGGAGATCACGGCAGCGGGGTCCTCCGGAACCGCCTCCATATACGGCACCGTGATCGGCTCGCCGGCCGATGCATGGACCGCACCACCGGCGGCATGACGATCGCGCACCGTCGGCCAACGATGGGACAGGTTGTTGTCCAGACTGGCGTTGACCCAGTCGACATCCTTGAGCGCACCCAGTGCCACGCGACCGAATTTATCGGTCATTAGCGTTGCGGTGATGGTGTCCTTGAAATCGTGATGTTTGAGCGCCAGGTGGACAGGGCGGGCCTGCCGCGCTTCACCGGTCTTACCGAGGATCTCAAGAATATAGCCTTCGGCCGTGTGGCGCAGATGCATGTCTTCCGTGTGAGCCGTGCGATCAATACTGTTAGCGGTCAAACTGCCGGCAGCGGAAAGATCGTCCTTCTTCGCGCGACTCAAATTCTGAACCTTGCCGACCAGTGTATAGGAAAGCGACGCCAGCTTTTCAGGCACGCGCAGCTCGTAAATCGATTCCTTGTCATCGAACAACTCGAAATCCTTGACCGTCTGCGCGCTGCTAATGCCCTCACTGTCCACGGACGTGACCGTAAGCACCACCTGCTCCAGCAGACCAATATCCGCCGACTTGCCATTGAGCAACAGTTGCGGACGAACAAACAGTTTGCAATTTCCGCCATCGATCAGCGTCTCGCGATCAACATAAAATCCGGTGGCCAGCGCGTAGTTCTCAGCCTGGTGCTGAAAATGGTGTAACTCAGAAAAACCGGAATGACTGACAATCACCGCCTGCTTGCCCGGCTTCGTACTGTAGGGCACGGCAATCTCGCCATCCGCATCGGATGCATAGCTATGCCCATCAATCCACAGTGACGCCGACTTGATAGGCGCACCCGCATCGTCGAAGACACGAAACACATGGCCCGCCGAACCGGTGCGCTCTGCAAAGGTCATGCGCCCTTTCTGGACGACGGCGCGACTGCTTTTGCCGTTGCCAATCAGTTCGATGACATACACGCCCGGCTCCGTAATGCCGGGGAAGTCGAAAGTCTCGGTGTGACGACGTTGCGGAATCTGTTTATAGCGTATCACCTGCTCTTCGTTGGCGACCAGGCCGTCAAGATCGATAGCCGTTGTGATCGGCGCCATGCGGTCGCGGTAGTAGTTCATCGTATTGATCCGATACGTCTTAACGATCAGCTTCTCGACGTTCTTAACCCCTACACGGAGTGCGACCGCATCACCGGCCGCCACCACGTCCTGGTTTGTAGGCAGAAACTCGAGATCGATGCGCTCCTTGAGTGCCTTGTATTCACTCGGGCTCAGCAGCGAATACCAGCGATCCATATCACCCACCCCGTTGAGCACCTTGGTCTCGGCAAAGAGCCGTTTCAGGTAGTTCGATTCGATGTAGGGAAGGAACGCCTCATAATCGTCCGCATCGAGCAGGAAATGCGCCAGGAAATCACGAACCAGCGGCTCGTCCGACCGTACGCTGACCAGCATGGTATAGGCCTCATAATTGGCGGAAAGACTGGCGCGCACATGACGGTGCTCCGGTTTCTGGGTATAGACATGGTTAATGTAGCTCACATCGCGCGGCAGCTTGATGTATTCCATAAAGCGTGCCTCGTCATAGACCCCGGCACTGCGATCGTAGGCCAGGCGGTGAAACAGGACGTGCGCTTTCAAAGAGTTCTGCGAGCTAGGCAGCCGCTGTACAAATGCCCACATGCGCTCATAGTACGCCTGACGCGCCGCCGGATCGTGCTCCCAATCCACATCGGCGTCCGGCAGCAGCTTCTTGAGATAGGCGTTGATAAAGTTGGTCTCCTTGAGCAGATCGGGCTTCAGAGCGATACATTCGTCCAACTGCGTCAGCAGCAACTGTGCATGGATCGCATGGCTGCCGAAACCGCGGCTGTTTTTATAGTTGAGGTCATCGATGACCAGTTTGGCCATGCGGGGATGGTCAGGACGCTGAATCCGGCTCAACAGGTTGCGGCGGTAATCCGGTTTAAGATCCTGTTTCACCAGGATATCGAGCGCGGTATCCTCGAACTGCGCCAGGCTCGTCGAATGCCGGGAAAACGCACGCTGTTGCAGCGTCTTCCAGCTGATCGCATTCTGGTCGAACCGGGTTGGGAAGCTGGGTTTATCGTCCAAATTGCGCTTCTGGTGGTTAAAGGAGAGCCCAAGCCGGTAGCGGATACGTTCGAGGGCTTTTTTGTGATCGTTCTCGTAGGTGAGCAACGCCTGCCGGTCCGTCATCTCTTCGACCCGCTGCGTCCGGTGATGCCGCTTGATCCAGTCCTTTAGCAGCTCATCCACCTTAGCGAACTCGCCCAGATGCTGATAATGCAGGCAATGATAGTAATAATAGTCTGGGGTACCCGGAATCAGCTCCTTCAGGGCAACGGCCCGGTCATCTGCCAGCGCGAACTTTTCTTCAAATCCAATTTCGCCGGCATAAGCCTGCGGCATGAGTGTCAGAACGAGGGCGAGCAACATTACGATACGTTTCATATTCGTTTCCTTTTATACGATGCATAGCCATACCAAAGGCAGCCAGTGTCTGCCCAGCTACCTACTTACTTACTACGAGACGTGTGTCACTGAGAGAATATTTAAAAAAAAATCAAAAAAACAATTTTTCACGGATTCGGAGACCATCGCCGCAATCATCATTATCTATATTGGACGCATCATTGCGGTTTGTCAGCATCCCATAGTACCTTAATCCAAGCAATGTCTCCGAGGAGATGGAAAAAAGAATCAGTCAAGGCGACGAAAACAACAATGAACGGCAAAATTTCCTATGATCAATAAACGCAACATCGTTATTCTGCTACTCCTGGGGATGAGCGCAGCGAGCTTTGCCGGAGCCCCCAATCGTGTCGTCAAGGACGG
>JBLHHU010000059.1:0-15092 GCA_047615735.1 Kiritimatiellia bacterium
TCCGTCACCGCTTCCGGAATGCCGCCGACCGCCGTGGCGACGACGGGAACGCCGACGGACATGGCTTCAATAATGGACATGGGTAAGCCTTCTTGAACGGACATCGCGGTCAACACGTCCAGTTCTGGGAAAACCGACTCGCGCGGATTGGAGACGAAGCCTCTGAAGTCGACAAATTCTGGATTGGCATCCGCAAAGGCTTTGGCTTTGTCGTCGTCCTGCCCGCGACCAGCCAGAATCAGTTTAACCTGTTTGCCCTGATCGAAAAGGTGTTTCACGGCATCCGCGGTGATGTGCCATCCTTTTCTTTCTGACAGTGTGCCCACGTGACCGATGACCAATGGTGCCCCGCGGGTTGCGTAGTGACAGCCGCGCGCATCGGTGTCCGTCACGCCGTTCGGTACAACCGTGAATTGGTCGTGCGTTAGACCAAGGATCGACCGTGCGCGGTCTAAGTTGGCCGCATCGACCGAGGTCAATGAGGCGGACGAATTTGCAAGGCGGCGCGACATCCAGCGGTGCAGGGCGCGACGCACGGGTTGCCCGCCAAACTCGGCGTTTACGCCATGGACGGTTGCAACGCATGCTACGGGAACATGTGTTTTGCCTAGCGGCAAAAAGACGCCCGTCATCCAGGCATTGTGAAAGTGAACGATGACGTGGTCGGCGCCGGTCGCGTCCGCCAGTGCGTCGACCCATTGTTCGATCCCGGGTCGACGGATGCGTTGGTAGAGAAACGAGGCCGTGCCGAAAAGTTTAGGGCTGGGGGTGAAATAGTGGTGATCGACGCGTGATGCAAGTTCGTGTCGGTAGGTTTGGGGCCACCGTTCATCTGCGATCACGCCGAGGGCGACACCCGCATAGCAGCCACGTGCTTTTTGAGCAGAAGCCAAATCACGCATGACGCTCCATGCACCCGTGTACGGATTCAGCGCGACATGCATGATTGCTGTTTTCTCAAAGGCATTCATACCGTTGTCTTCTGCTGTTGTTTTAAGGCCATTCGGTTTTCGATAATCTCGAGCAAGCGTTGGGCATACGTCTCGTGCGAAAAGGCGTTGGCGCGGTCAATGCAGGCTGGAGCCATGGCGGCCAGATCATTGGCATGGTCGCGGCAATGCGCGAGGGCTTCGGCCAGCGCGGTTACGTCACGTGCAGGCACAACAAAGCCCGTGCGTCCTTCTTCAACAATGCGCGCGCAATTGGGCGTCACGATCACGGGTACGCCTTGTGCAAGGGCCTCAAGTTGCGTTAAGGCAAAGCCGTCGGAAACCGTGGGCAAGACAAAGACGTCAGCCGCGCGATATAGGGCCTCGGTTTGTGGGCGGGGAATGGGTCCAACCCAGCGAATACAGGCGGGCGCCTGCGCGATGGCGGCGGCGGAAATGTCGATGCGGCCCGCGACTGTGATTTCGATGTCTGAAGGCGCGAAGCGTTTGGCGGCCTCGACCAGATAAGAAATGCCTTTGCGCAACGTCACCGTGCCCAGCCAAAGGACGCGTAGCGGACCGTCATGGGGTTGGTGCTGTTCGGGGCGCTGATTTGGTGGCGCGTACGCAAGCGGAAGAATGTCGATCTTCTTTGGATCCACGCCTTCTTCCACGATCAAGTCGCGCGTCCATTCGGAGTTGACCAGAATGGCATCTGCCAAATTCCATTCTTGGCGTAGGCGGTCATAGTAGGCCGCGGGTGCGTGGGTCATGGGTAGCGCGTAGTTCGGCCATGCTTTACGCTCCGCCTGTACGAGGCGCGCTTCCGGTGGGCCCGGATCAATTTGATCGAGCAACACCAACTTGCCTTTGGCTTTGGCGACGGCCATGGCCTCAAGCGATGCATAGGAAAAGCCAAAAAAGACATCGTGGGGCGGTAGATCCAACGCGGCAACACGCTGGGCGAAAGCGGCGTCGGTGCTAAGGTAGGCCGCGTAGGGCGCACCATGCCTGAGCGCGGCAATTTCACGTTGACGCGAGCGGATCCCGTGTCGTCCGAAAGAATAGACAAGCGCGTCGGGTAGTGTGTCGCATCGTGCCGCCATCAAGCGCTTCAGGGGTGCCAGGCCCAGCCGTTGACTAAGCGTGTGGAGCCAAGGAAGGCGTGGTGCATACCAGTCTGCGACAAGTGCAGCCAAGTGGCCCCTGTCATGCAGGGCGCGAGCGGCCAGAAAATGTTCGCGCGACCCTTTTTGAGCAACGACAACCTTCATGAGGCCTTATCCTGCACGGCGCGCGCATAAATGTCGACCATGTCTCTTCCCACGTCGGCCATGCGGGTCATGCGTCCATCGTCGAGTGCTTTGCTAGGCGGACGCAAAATGTGTCCGTCGGCGTGCGCCTTGAATGCTTTTTCGAGGGCCTGCTGCCAGGCATCGACCGTGTTGGGCTCTATCACGCGCCCGTAATCCTGCAGCAGGCTTTGCTGGCCCAAGCGTGAAGAACCCCAAACGGGGATGTTGAGCGCAAGTGCTTCAAGAAGTACAAGTGGGCCGGTTTCGGGACTCGTGGATGGGATGGCAACCAACGAAAGTTGGCGATAGGCGTCAATCATCTGTTCAAACGCGAGAATGGGAACGGTTTCAATGCGTGGATCATGCTTGGCGACGTCGGCGACCTTGTTGACGTAGGCCTGGGAGAAATTATCGGTCTGCCAGCCAAAGAGGCGTAATCTTGCTTTTGGGTAGTTGCAGCGCGCAAAGGCGTCGACGAGCACGTGGACGCCTTTGACCGATGTCACGCGCCCAATATATCCCACCGTGAAAGTATCCGCGTGGGTTGGTGTGTCGTCAGCCGATTCGGCGGCATCAACGAAGTCGGTTGGGACACCCTGCGGTAGGTGTGTGATGCGCTCGCGATGGGCTCCGTTGCGCTCCAATACAGGGATGCTCCACGGCGCACAGGCGATCACGTGGCTGGCATGGTTCAGGAAGGTGCGCAGTGCCATACGAAAGCGTCTCGTGTCCGCCACGAAAGCGGTGCGGCGTTGCAGCTTTCCGCTAGGCAGCAAACGTGCGGGTAGGCCGGCCATGCCAGACAAGGTGGCCCCCGCGTAACTGAGTATGGTAGATGCGTTCGTCCGTTGCTGAAGCTTGCATGCGGAGCAGCGTAACGTGCGCACTTCGCCGTCACAGAGGGTGTCACCCCAGCGAAGCATGGTTTCGCGCCGACAGCTCCAGGCAGGGCTATGGTACGTGAAGACATAAGGAATGCCCTCGCGCGTTAGAAGCGCTGCAATGCGTTGCTCGGCTACGCCGAAGGTGTGAAAATGGGCGACGTCGGGTCGGTGCGCGGCCAATACGCTCGCGGTGAACTGCGATTCGAAGCGTGCGTCCGGTTGGTCGGTTTGGGCGGGTGGTGATGGGATGAGCAGCACGGGTGTTTCTTCCGGGGTGATTTCGGGAGGCGGTTGCTGGCCGCATAGCCACGCAATCGAGCCCGAGTGACCCTCGCGTTTCAGCGCGCGCGCGAGCTCGAGAATATAGCGCTCGGTACCGGCCTTTCCGTCGACGTGGCAATAGCGTGTAATATGACAAATGTTCATAGACGTGGTGTTGAACGTGGGTGCATCTACTTCAAGTACTGTTTGGCACGTGCCAGAATGAGGGCGCGATCGAGTTGCTGAAGCACAGCCTCTGTTTGTGTGCATTGGGGCAAGTCTCGCTTCGCTCTAAACACGCGCAGAAAATCTTTTGCCGCCAGAAGCATGCGGAAACCGGCCGTGCGCGCACGGGGGTCCATCAGTTCGCGCAAGGCGGCTTGCCCGCGCCCGATGCCTGCGTAAAGTTGCATTAAATAATCAACGTGTGTGCGGATGTCGGGCATGACGTGTTCGATCTGCAGCGTTGGCTGATACCAAATTTCGTGTCCGGCGCGACGTGCAAGAATGCAGATGGCGGTGTCGCCGCCTCCGATCAGATCGCGCCCGACGCGATCTAAAACTTTCGTGTCGCCGTTATCCATCAGATCAGCCATCGCCGCCTTCAGGACCGACGTGCGTGCACACATGCCAGCACCGACGACGCCTTCGGCGTTTCCAATGAGCTGGACAGGCTCGGGACCCTTGTCGCAAATCGCCAGAGCGAAGTCGGCCACGGCCAGAGTGAGTTCGGATGGGGGGGATTGCCAGCGTGGTCGTACAAGGCTGCCGGCGACACCCATTTTCGGGTACTGATCGAAAATGGTGATGACTTGTTCTACGAAATTTGCATCGGGTATGTTGTCGTCATCCAGAAAACATGTAATCGGCGTGACGCTGTTTTGCGCTGCGCATTCGCGGGCATAGCTGAGGCCGGGACGCTTTTCGAAGATATAGCGTAGGGGCAGGCCCTGCGCTGCATAGCGTTCGCACACGGCGTTGGTCGCATCGATTGAGGCGTTGTCGATGACCAACACCTCCCACGTTGGCGTTGGAGCTGTCTGTTTCATCAACGCATCGAGAACAAGGGGCAACCGAGATTCCCCGTTGTGCGTGCAGATCGCTATGCTTGCCCGCATCGTGCTCATGATTGGCCTCCGCCCAACAGGAGTTGGAGTTTGGCAATGGCTTGCCTGGCCGCGCTTGAGACCTTTCTGCGATCTCGCGCGTCGAGTGAGAGTGTCCAGACGCCGCCCGCGTACACCAGTCCGCATAAGGCCATCTGGAAAAGGAGCATGGAACGCGTCTCTGCCGGCCAATAGAGAACTATCGGTATCCCAACGGCGACCATTGGGATGGCGCCCACGATGGCTTTAGCGCAGCCAAGCAAAAAGAATTCCTTTAGGGAGAGTTTCATATGGGATCGCACCATCATAGGGATGAGTACGGATTGGGTGACGAACATGGTTGTCACGCTGCCCAGTGCAATTCCCAAAAGCCCCATGTTGCATTGCTTGACAAAATAGACACTCAGGACGATGTTGCACCCCCCCCCGAGCAGGCCTCCTAATACAACCTTGCCAATTGCGCGTTTGGCCATCAGAATTTCATATCCGACGATACAAGGAACAGAAATAAGCAGGCTCATTAAGATTAGGCGCATGATCGGGGAGCAGACGTCGACAAACGGTTCGCCAAGCCAATGGCGAAAGAAGCTTTCGCTGAAGATGCACAGTATCAGGCATGGATACATAGCCAGAATGAGGCAGTATCGGGTTGCGCGTGTGTAGGTGTTTCGAAGGCGATCGAAATTTCCGCGCGCCGCGTCGGACACCATGATCGGGGCTAGTACTGAAACAAACGAACAGATCAAAAAGTGTATCTGTGGGTCCCAGCGCTGGGCCACGTTGTAGTATGCGATGTCCCCGGTATCAAATTCATCAAGATTGGCGATCATGATGGAGTCGGTCGCATAGAATAGCAGGTGACCCAGACCTCCCAGCAGGCTCAAGGCGCTGAACCCTGTCATGTCTTTGATCTGAGCGCGAGACGAAATTTTGTGGAATCGCGGTTGCACTTCTGGCAGGGCCTTTCGGCAGAAGGGCATGATGAAAAGGACCTCAACACCGATGCGCAGAAGCGAGGTGATGATGACCCAGATGACAATGCTGGGGGTTAAATACTGAAACGCTATCCAGACGGAAACCAGCGACATGCTGGAGGCGATCATTGAGGCAATGGCATCTAGGTAAAAGCGTTGCGTAATGAAAACAGGTGCCAACCAAACCTTATAAAGCATGTGTGCTGTAGCGGCGAACCCTGTAATCAGAAAAACGGTGCGTGCCGTGGGGACAAGTGCGTCATCAAGGTCGAAAAGCAGTTTAGCGTTGAAGGCGACAATAACCGTGCAGATTGCATACAAGAAGGCTGAGCCAAGCGAGAGGAGTAACCCTACGGACAGCGCGCTGTTCATGCCTTCAATGTCGTTGCGGGCGTATTTTTCGGTGGCAAACCGATCATAACTCACGCCAATTGCGGTGCTGGCCAGCGCCACAAACTGAAGGGCCTGACCTGCTAAAGATTGTAGACCGTAGAAAACGATGCCGACTTCACGAATCAGATACGGGGTCAAAATCAATATGACAAGTGTACGGAAGGCCGTGGCGCCGTAGCGACTAGCGGCATTGATTGCAATTCGGCGCTCGGATGAATAATCGGTATTGCTCAAGGCATTCTCGCGGTGGGTGTCCTAGATGACGTGCTTCGATGGCGATCCCTCGAAGTGGGCGTTTCGCCAGCGTTGACCATTGGCGTCTTTGCCTCTATTTTTCTGCGGCTCGCTCATTCGGGCTTTTGCGCCTGGCATCTTCCCATGCTTGCCCTTCGGGGATGGCGCGCGACTCGAACATCCGAACTTGATTTGCGTGGCGAACAACGTCGCGTGCGCGCTGAAGGCTCTCTTCGGACTGATCCCAGTATCCGATAGCCATCAACGTGCGTGCGAGTGAGAGCCATGTCAGATAGTCGGTCGGCGAGGCATGAGCCGCCAGCGCTGCGCCGGATGAGGCGGCCAGTGATTGGCGCACGCGGAAAGGGCGATCCAGTGCTGGGTTTAGCGTCCATTGCACCAGGTCACGGGACAGCTCGGTGAGGGCATCGGGATTCCCGCGGCCGTGAATGAGCACGATTTCAGCTTCACGCAGCGCCTGTGCGGCGAGGGCGGCGATCTGTTTTTCACCCGCGGCGCTAGCGCTCATGCGCCCGCGATGCTTGAAGCGGCTAAAGGCTAATTCCGCTCGCAAATCGGAGCGCATCGAATTCATGAGCACGACGATGCCGAGAACGCCGGTAACGGCGATAATTTTGATGGTTGTTGGGCTGAGGGGGCGAATCGACGTTTTATCCTCATCCGAGTCGTCTAATACAATACGGCGGCTGCGAATATGGCTAGCGGCGACGGCCATGCCGGCCATGGCGGCAAGCAAACAGGCGTTGCCCGGCTTGTGGAGGCTGTAGTCGATGAAGCTGTGCAGGAAAATTGTCGCAAACCCCACCGAAATCCCGGTAATAAAAAGTCGCGATCGACTGGCGCACTGGCTGTAGCGTTTGCGGATGCCGAGCGCCCAAGCAATACAGACCGCCAGAAAGACAACGGCAGATACGATCCCGCCTTCTGCGAGCAATTGAGCCCAATCGTTGTGTGCGTGCAGCCAGCGCGAACTGAGGTCGGGCGTCTGGAAGGCGGAGAAAATGTGGCGATAGCCGCCGAATCCTGCGCCCATGATCGGAAACGCAAGAAATACGCGCAGTGTGTCAATTGTGATGATGACGCGCAGATCTTTCATGGGGTCGCGTGCCACATCACCAAGCGTGGCCAATCGTGAGATCACTTGGCCGCGCCCAAGCCACAGCACGGCAGCTGCGACCAAAAAAGTTGCTGCGATCATGGCGATGCGGGTGCGACCTAGGTCGCGTCTGCGCCAGCCGATATAAAACCCGAATGCGACCATCGTGACGGCCATGGCCAGAACGCCGCCGCGTGATTGGCAGACACAGACTGAGCCGACGAGTAGCACCACACTGAAGCTCATGATGGCCATGGCGCTGGCGCTGCGTGAAGAGAACCAGGATAGGCGGTCGCGCCAATCCGGCCAGTTCATCATTTCCGAAAATTGTTTCGACGAAAACAAAATGCCGAGTGCCAATCCGAGCCCGAGATTCATATGTGCGGCGAAATGATTGCGATTCGTGAAGGGTCCGAAAATTTCTCCGCCGTAGCGCGGTGTGTGGACCCATAGAATTTCTTGCGAGCCCGAAAATTTGTGTATCATACCCAGGACGGCCATGACGGCAGCGTTAAATACAAGGAGCGTGGCGATGCGCTTGAGTTGATCCCAACCGTGAATCGTATTGGCCATGACCATGAAGCAGAGCACATATGTAATGAAGAGAAATAGGCTTCGCGAGGTCGCAGAGGGTGCAACCGATAACGTATAAGGAACGTCAGAGAGGTCGACATGCTCGATAAGATCGTGTGGTGGTGAGATGGTTTTGAAGGCCTCGCTCGCTTCTGTGATCTGATTTGCACCAAATGGGCTCAGCACTTCGACCAGGGCGCGGGGTAGGGGAATCATTTGCAGTAGGACGATTAAAACCAAGGCGCCGAGACAGGTGGCGGTAACTTGGGCGCGGATAGGGCGCGGGTTGCCGCAAAACAAGGACAGCAGCCAGCATATGCCGCCTATGGAAACCGTAGACCCAATGAGTAAGTACGCCCACGGTTCAGCGCCGCCGATGAGCCAGGGGGCAATCAGGACGGCAAAAGTGATGATGCGTCGCGCGGCAGTTTCAAGAAGGCGTTGCGTCGTTAAGGGTTGGTCCATGGTCCGCCCTATGCTTTGCCGAGCATGCCCTGAAGGTCGTTCAGTCGCTGACGTTCGGCCTTATTTAGAATGTTTTTTCGTGCCAATAAGGTCTCGCAGAGTGTTTCGGCGTCACGCATTTTTCCGGCGCGTGCTCGGAGTTCGGCGCAATTCAAGGTGATGCCGGCGTCGTCAGGATCTAGGGAAAGCGCTTTTTCCGTTGATGTCAGGGCATCATCGAATTTTCTGGCGCTGACCTGTATGGTGCCCAGTGTGTCCCAGACTTGCGCGTTTTTGTCGTTCATGGACAGTGCTTCGCGAGCCGTTTTTTCGGCAACAGCAAATTCGCCACGTTTATCAAGGAGCCAAGCTAGGTCATTTAAGGCTTCGGCTGTTTTGGACATGCGAATGCTTTTGCGCAGCGCATCTTCGGCTTTTTTGGGGTTGTCGTCCAGCATGTGAAGCGTCGCCACTCCGTAGTGGCCGTATGGGTGGCGCGGAAACTGACGTACAAAGCGTTTCAAATGTGTTTCAGCGGATTCCTGGTTGCCTTGTTGAAGGTCGAGGCGCGTAAGCGCTTCAAGGGCGTAGGGATTTTTTTTGGATTGCTCTTCCGACTGTTCGAAATAGTTGCGGGCTGAGGCAAGATCGTTCCGAAGCACGGCGAGTTTTCCATTGGCCAGTGCGTAAAGGTGTTGGAGGTGCGGTTTTTCCGACAGATCACGCCTGGATTGTTCGAGCGCCGCGCTGTCATTTTTTCGGAATTGCGCAATAATGGCCATGTCCCAGGCTTCATTGTGTTCGGGTTGGGCGGCAAGCAACTGGGCTGTCACATCGGCTGCTGCGGAATTTTTCCCTGCTGACAAATGGAGTTGTGCCTGTTGTAGTGCGTTTCGGAACGCCTTACGTCCGGCCAGAGGAGAGGCAGTAGGGGCGGCGGGCGTAGTGGATTGCTGAACAGGGGGAGGTACAGGAGCTTGTGTGTCGCTTTCCTTTTTAGCGATGCTGGCATTGCGCGCTTCTTCGAGTTGCTTGCGAAGCACTTCCAGATCCTTTTCGAGCGCTTTGGCTTTCTGGGTTTGCGCTTCTAAGTCCTGCTTTAACTTGGTTCCGGGATCACCGGCGGCTGCAACTTTCGCCTCGAGATCTTTGACGCGATTGGTGAGCGTCTGTGTTTCCTGCGCAGCGGCCATCAGCTTACTGGCTTGTTCTGTCTGCTTGGCTGTGGCTTCTTTTTGCTGAGCGTCGTTTTCTTTTTTCTGGGTCGCGGCTGCGTCCTTTAGCGCTTCTGTTGTTCGCTCGGCTTTCGCAAAGTTGGATTGTGTTTTGGCCAATTTTCCTTCGGTGTCTTCGATCTTTTTTTCCAGCGCGTCCACTTCTGAGGAAGACGCCATCCAGTTCTTCTTCTGTTCCTCACTCAGGTCGCGTTTGAGCGTCTGGATCAAGTCGGTCATCGTTTTCTTTTCGGCCGCGAACGTGGTTTCGCGCTTGGCAAGTTCCTGCTGCGCTGTTTCGGTAAGTGCTGCGACCTGCTTCATGGCCTTGTCGTTGGCTTTTTGAGCTTCAGTGATGGCTTCTTGGTCTTCGCCACTACTCGCATCGATTTCGCTGATGCGTGCCGCGAATGCTTCGGTCTTGATCTGTTCGGATTTAAGCGCGTCGCGTGCGGTGCTGATTTGCGTATGAAGATCTGCGATGGCGGTATTCAGCTGTTCTGAATCTGTTGTTGCTGTCTGGGACTCGACGGCGGTGGCGGCGGTCGCAGCGAGTTGGGCTTTGAACTCGGTTTGCTGCTTTTCGAGTTCTCGTTCCAGAGCTTCTATCTTGCCTGTGGCCGTCACGACCTTTTTCTGCAACGCATCACGTTCGACACTCAGTTTGGAAAGTTGCTCGCCTGCTTGGCTGGACGTGGCATCCGCTGCCGAGGGGGTAGAACCCATCTTGGCGGGTCCCTCGACCACCTGTGCTGGAAGTTCGTCAGCCCCTTCGCGGGCGTAGTAGGTGCGTTGATAGTCGCTCGAATATCGTGAATAGCCGACATTGTAATACGATGAATAATAGCGGCCGACGCGACTGACCTGAACGTTGTTGAGAATGCTGCCGATCATGTGCGCCCGCACCGCATCGAGGCGCTCCATTGTGCGCGCGAGCAAGGAGCGCGTTGCGTCACCCGACTTAACGACTAAAATCACGCCATCGCACATGACGCTAATAATACTGGCGTCGGATACAAAGAGGACCGGTGGCGTGTCGATGAGCACCCAGTCATACTGTTCGCGGACTTCGGTTAGCAGTTCGCGCATGCGTTTCGAGTTCAGCAGCTCCGATGGATTGGGTGAATTGGGGCCAGCGGTCATGACGTCAAGGCTGTCGAGCTCGACGCCGTCGAACGTGAGTCTACGCAGTGTGTCTTTCCATGTCGTTTCGCCGATCAATATACTGGTGAGTCCGTTGCCTTGGTCGAGGCCAAGGTTCTTGTGGACGGAGGGGCGGTGTAGATCCGCATCGATCAGAAGCACACGTTTGCCGGTCTGCGCGACCGAGATGGCAAGGTTGGTTGACGTTGTTGTTTTGCCTTCCTGCGGGCGACTGGACGTGATGGCGAGCAGTTTGAGTTCATCGGCAGGCGTTGAATAAAACAGATTGGCGCGAATGCTGCGATAGGCCTCGGCGATGGACGAAAGCGGCTGATGAGCGACAACAGCACCGGCGCGCCGACGGGATTCGAGGTCGTCCTTTTTCTCTAGGTTGACGCCGGACAGGGTTTCGTCGTCAGAGCCAAAGCGCCGCGTAACGGTTTTCAAAAAGTTCGTGTATTCACGCTTGATGGGGTGAATCGCCGTCGCGACCTTTTTTGATTCCTTTTCTGCGGTGTCGCCTGGTTTTGGCTCGCCATCTGCGGTGACGGTTGGCACGAATCCAAGCAGCGGAATGTCGAGGCGCTCAGTAAGATCTTCAGGCGTCTTGATGCTGTCATCGAGGTTTTCAAATAAAAAGGCGAGGCCGATGCCGAGAAAGAGGCCGAGCACAATGGAAAATACGGTTGTTTCTGCTTTGCCCGCGTTGATCGGATGGCGTGGGATTGCGGCGTCTTCGACGATGTCGACGATGATGCGGTCAAGCCCCGCCGAGGAGTCCATCTCGCGCGTTTTGTCGATGATCATATCCAGCAAGCTCTTGTGGCGAGTTACTTCACCAACCAATCGCTGATAGAGGAACTGTTCGTTGTCGCTTGAAACGACACTCTTCTTAACGTCTTCGTACGTTTGGCGCAGTTCCTTTTCCGTGTCAGCAAGGGCCTCGAGGCGCTTTTCCTGTGATTCTGTAATTTCGTTCAGTGTTTCGCGGAAGATGTCACGCAGGTTATAAACGTTGGTGCTCGCGGCTTGCATCAGCGGATGCGATGAACCGTAAAATTCCTGCAGGCGGAAAAACTCTTTCTCGGCATCGGCGAGGTCTCGGCGCGATCGTGAAAGCGATTCATGATCGTGCACTTCCGGAATGGAGAGCAGTTGGCGGCTGATGGCAGATGTCGTGGGCACCTTGGAGCCGAGTGCGTCGCGCATAATACTGATGCTGGATTGCAACGTAATGCGTGCAATTTCGGTTTTCGTCAACTCGTCGTTGACGGCGGCAAGCCGTTCGCGAAGCGGTTCGGATGTTCCTTCGTGGTTCGAAAAAACCGATTCGGAATTTCGGCGGAATTGGGCCAGTGCCTGCTCGGACTCCAAGAGAGCGAGTTCTTCGCGCTCTCGTTCGGTATTGAGTGTGCTTAAGCCTGCGTGCACTTGACCGAGACGGTTTTCGCCGTGGTAAATACGAAACGCTTCAGCGACGAGGTTGGCGCGTTTTGCCGCACGTGTCGGGTTGCTGCTACTGGCGTCGACGAAAAGGAATGCACCTTCGTCGTTGTATGTGACATCGATCGTCCGTTGCAGCTTCTGCCAGGGCTCGTGTTCGGGAGGCGGTGTTACGTTGAGCGCGGCGGCGATCGTTTCACGGATTTCGCTGACAAAGGACGATTGACCTTGTGTGTCCTCTAGGCCGGCTTCGAACTGGTGTTGCAGCTCAGGCGTGCGAAGGGCGATGTCCATCACCGCCTTGCTCGTCAGCAGTTCGCGTTGTGTGGTGAAAAATTCGTCGTTGAGAAAGCTGGCGTCGCGTGCGTCGGTACGGCCGACAAAAATGCCCGCTTGACGTTGGACAAGGATTTTGGCGCTGGCCTTAAAAACAGGCTGGGTCCGGTAGGCTTTGATCAGGCCGACGGTGCCAGAGATGATGATGACCGGAATGACGACCCAAATGCGTCGTCGTAAAATGCTAAAGTAGGAGAGTATGACAGATGAGGTTCGCTGCTCCATGCGCCCATTTGTCAGTTCATTTGTCAGCGGGTCAAATTCGACCATACAACCTCCTCATCGGGGTTCGTGGAGATTCTTTCGTAAAGGCCACCACTCTAAAGTCTTTCGAGGGAGCATGCCAACACAAATCCGCATGATGGGTCGTTGAAAAGGCGACCGTCAAACTGGCGATTCGCAGACTTGGTCACGCTTCGATCTGCCGCAGGTGAACGAGGCGATTTCGGGACGTGTGTCGTTGTAAAAAAAATCGGGGCGATGACCTCAAGGAACAGGAGACGCACTGACGCCAGCGCTCGCCGTAGGTTTGACCCACTCGAAGATTTTCATGAGTCTGCTTGACCCTACGATCAGCGTGTCTCCTGGCTCCATGTATAGTGGCGGTGCACTACCCCGCGCAATCGAGCGCAGGTTTACAGGGATGGGTTTCATTGCGCGTTCACGGATCAACACGCAATTCTGCGGGCGCGCGGAGCTGTTTAGTCCGCCTACTTGTGCAATCGCCCAGAGTGCACGTACGCGATTCCCTTTTTCTATTTCAATGGACCCGGGGCTGGCTACGTATCCCGTGACATAAACGAATTCTGATTTACGCGTCGGAATCGTGATGAGGTCGCCGCCGGTGATCGTGACGTTGTGATTGAGATCGCCGTAGTCAACGAGGCGTTCAAGGTCGATGACAATCGTTTCTACTGTGCTTTCTTGCCCAAATGCGTCTTTTTCAGGGTCGGATGGCGCTGCTTTTGCAGGAGATACCGTCAGCGTATTTTCGTCACCCGGTGTACCGACAGGAGGCGTATCGGTGTCAGGCGTTTCTTTTGGCGCATCCCCGTCCTTCTTCTTCTTGCCAAAAAGGCCTCCCCAGCCACCTGCTTTGCTCTCCTTTTCGCCAATCTGATCATCGTCGTGGTCGGGCTGTGCCGTGGCGGGTGAAGGAGCGACCACGGGGTCGGTTGTCGACTCGATGCGTGGCGCGTTCTCGTCCGCCGCATTAAACACAGAAAAATCATAGTTTACAGGATCCTCGTCCTCGGCAGCCTCTTCGGCGGCGGGCGCATCGGAAGAGCCATCGGTTGCCAGGTTACGAATGATCATGAGTTCTGTGCCCGCCTCTTCGGTCAATCCGTCTGCCATTGAGAGCAGTTCGAGTACGCTGCTGCTATTATGGGTAAGGTAATAAACGCCGGGCGCGTTTACGGCGCCAGCAATAACGACCGGCAAGCTCTTGTATTCTTGGATGGCAACGCTGATACGCGGATTACGGATAAATTTTTCGCCATAAGCTTCTTTCATGGCCTTTTTGACTTGTGCGGCATTGAGGCCGACAACACGCAATTCGCCGACCAGGGGCAGGTCAATTGTGCCATTTTTGGTGACTTCGCGTGAGAACTCAGACGCTTCGTCGGGCGTTTCCAGCGCAAAGATCGAAACACCAAGGATATCGTCTTGGCCGATCATGTAGTCGTGGTCGCCTAGGCCCTGGCGTTGGCGTTCCCATTTCACCATCATGTTGGCGAGGCGTTCCTGACGCTTTTTAGCAAGCAGTTCAGGCTCGGCATCCACATAGTCGGGCGTGTCGTTTCCGAATCCTGTGACGTCAGAAACAGATGCCCCTGCGAGATCCAGATTGCTGCACCCCGATCCCAAGACAAGCAGAAGCGGAAATATCAAGTAAGTAAGCGCTTGTTTCATTTCGGTTGTTCCTCCTAAAGCTATTCGAAACCATGATAGCGATTAAGCAATATTTTGGAAGGCCTATAAAAAAAGTGACGACGGAAATTTCCGTCGTCACTTTTCGCTATCGTTGTCGTGTGACGCCCTGTTATGGACTAACAATTGTAGGCGCCTGTGTCAGAACGGGCGCCGCAGCTGCGGACAGCGACGACGGAACCAGTGTCTGCACAAGCGGCATACGCTTAGGCATCACCATCACGAAGCCGTTGTGCTGTGGTGCGGGACCACGAGCGGCCAGCACACGCAGATCCACTTTGACTGGGCCAACCGTGACGTAATAATCGCCCGAATCGGTGAAGTCAGGCACTTCGAAAAGACCTTCATCGTTCGTCTTTGTCTTAAACACGATTTCTTCGGTCTTCACGTCCCATACACGAACGCGCAAGTCACTAACCGGGGATTCGCCGTCCTGCAAGAGGACCACGCCACGGATCATGGCTTTCGGCATTAACATGTCAGGTTCACCCTGAGCATTGGCCTGACCTGCCATTAATCCGGCAAGCACTACTGCTGCAATAAACGTTTTCATTGCATCTCCTTATGTGTTGTTTGTTCCGTCAAGTTCAAAACCCGATCATACCGGATCTGATTGTTCTCGTCAATTCCTCGCCCACTACCTCTTTGTCTGGTGGGGGCGGCGCGTCCGGATTATTCCGGGTCGCGGCCCCCCCCCCCCGATGTCTGTCCCGAGACAGTCATCGGTCTGGCATTGCCAGCTGGGTAAATAGCAGGTGGTATGCCGGAAGAGTGGTCTCTCTAAAAATAATGTCGTTCTGTGGGTGTTTTTCTT
>JBLHHU010000060.1:0-15003 GCA_047615735.1 Kiritimatiellia bacterium
AGAATCTGCCTGACACCTGACACCTGCCCCCTGACCTCTGCGCCAAGGGACCCAATGCAGGCGTGGTGTCGAGCAATGGCTTACGGGGAATCAATCAGCGCGAGGAAATGCCATTCGTTGGCGCTGCGGACAAACGGTTGGATTGCAATGCAAATATGAGCATCTCATAGGTGAACGGGTAAAGAAGCCTGTCCCGATGGGCATTGGGCTGGTCGTACGGCCTGTTCTGCCTGAGCCTGCGAAGGCGAACTGGCTGCGTCACGGCCGGAGGCAAGAGGGACCTGCCTTGCACCGTGCTTGCTCTGGTGCGGGGCCATTTCCCCACTCGTCGCAAGCTCCTCGTTCGAGAAAAGGCCCTACTTTAGAGCCTGTCAGCACAAAAGGAGGCCGAGATCCAGCGTCGCTTCAAGATCGTGCGAGAAGGCACTGCGTCGGATGCCCTGTATTCTCATGGACTGCGTTTGCAGAATGTGATGAACTCCCCGCGTCCCTTTTGAAGTTATCGAGGAGAGTGAATCATGCCGCCGGGTCCTTTAGGTCACGTTATGTTGTCTGTTTGGAGTCTCGTTTTTCTGTTGTCAGGGCAGTTGACGGTCGTTGCCGCCAAGCCGGCGGCCGCCGAGCGACCCAACATCGTCTTTTTGCTGATCGACGATCAGCGTAACGATACGCTCGGTTGTGCCGGTCACCCGATCATAAAAACGCCGGTCATCGATCGTCTGGCTTCGGATGGCGTGCGCTTTCGCAATGCCTTCGTGACGACCTCTATCTGCGCTGCCAGTCGTGCCTCTTTTTTGACCGGACTATACGAGCGCACACATGGGTTCACCTTTGGTACGCCGCCCTTGCGCCGCGCGCATATGGTCAACAGTTATCCTGCCCTGATGCGCGCAGCGGGCTACCGCACGGGGTTTGTTGGAAAGTTCGGAGTTGAGACCCAAGGCAATCTCGAGAAAGAGCTTTTCGATGTCTTCACGCCACATATTCGTAATCCGTATTTTCATCGGCAGGCGGACGGAAGCCTACGGCATGAAACGGAAGTGGCCGGCGATGGCGCGATCGCGTTTCTTGAGAGTAACCCCAAGGATAAGCCATTCTGTCTCTCGGTCAGTTTCAATGCCGTTCATGCGGAGGATGATGATTTGCAAAATCATTTCCCGTGGCCCAAGGCGGTTGATGGCATGTATGACGACGTGACTGTTCCGGCGCCGCGTTTGTCGGATCCTGCCATTTTCGAGAGTCAGCCCGAATTCCTTAAGAACTCGATGAACCGAAAGCGCTATTTCTGGCGTTGGGATACGCCGGAAAAATATCAGAAGAACATACGCGCTTACTACCGGATGATCAGCGGTGTCGATCACGTCACGGGTCGCATTCGCGCCGCGCTGGAGACGCTGGGGGTCGCAGACAATACTGTCATCATTTACATGGGCGATAATGGGTACTATATGGGCGATAGAGGCTTTGCTGGCAAATGGTCACACTACGAGCAGTCGCTGCGTGTGCCCCTGATTGTCTATGATCCTCGCGCGCCGCGTGCCGCTCGCGGTGTTGTGCGCGACGAGATTGCCCTTAATGTGGATGTGCCGGCCACCATGCTGGATTTGGCCGGTGTCGAACCCCCGGCGACCTATCAGGGAGCAGCGCTGAGTCCGCTGCTGCGCGGCGAGGGTGTCGCCACGTGGCGCTCTGATTTTTTCTGTGAACACCTGATGAAGCGTGCGGACATTCCGAAGTGGGAAGGGGTGCGCGGGGAACGCTACGTTTACGCGCGCTATTTCGAACAGAAGCCTATTTATGAGTTTCTGCATGATCTTAAATCCGATCCAGACCAGCTGCTGAATCTGGCCAAGAGCCCCGAGCACCAAGCGGTGCTTGCGGGCATGACGCAGCGGTGTGATGCCTACGCGACGACCTACGCTGCTGCTGGGCAGCCTGTTGGTGCACCGTGATTGTTTCGGCGCACTGATTCTTAAAAGGCTCGTTGCATGTTCGCGTTTGTGCTCGCCATTTTCCTGAGTGCTTTTCTGCTGTTTCAAGTTCAGCCGATTATCGCACGCTATATTCTGCCCTGGTATGGCGGCAGCCCGGCGGTGTGGACGACTTGCATGCTGTTTTTTCAGGTGGGTTTACTTGCCGGCTACACGTATGCGCATGTGCTCGTTTCGCGATGCCGAAACCAGCCCCGCAGGCAAATTGGTATTCATTTGGTGTTGTTGGTGCTCACTTGTGTGTTGCTGCCCATTATCCCGGGCGATCACTTGAAGCCCGACGGCATGGCTGTTGCTCCGACGACGGGCATCGTGCTGCTCTTGCTACAGACGGTAGGGTTACCCTATATGGTTATTTCTGCGACGGGGCCTCTGTTGCAGAACTGGTTCTCTGAAGCTCACGATGGGCGGTCGCCGTATCGGCTCTATGCTGTTTCGAACGCCGGGTCCCTGCTGGGGTTGCTGAGTTATCCCTTTCTTTTCGAGCCAAACCTGGGGCTTGGCCAACAGGCGTGGATATGGACTGGGGGCTATTGTGCTGCCGTGGTGCTCGTTGGGTATTGCGCATGGCAATTCGTGACGCGTTCTCAGCCCGTCACAGAAATGCTAAACGCCGACACTAAACCGCAGCAAGCCAGCAAGCCGCGCCTGGGCGATCGCCTGCTTTGGGTTGCCTTCGCTGCAGGCGGGTCAATTCTGTTGCTTGCCATCACCAATCAGATGTGTCAGGACGTGGCCGTGGTTCCGTTCCTCTGGGTGCTGCCGCTCAGTCTTTATCTGCTGACGTTTATCATCAGCTTTGACCATGCGCGTTGGTATTTGCGTCGACTTTGGATTCCTGTGTCAGTGCTTTCAACGGGTGCGTTGGTCTATCTTCTCAATCAGGCATATTTGGATGCCGAATTGCATCTCACATGGCAGATCGCTATCTACGCAATGGCCCTGTTCTCGAACTGCATGATTTGTCATGGCGAAATGGTCCGGTTGAAACCGCACCCCAAGCATCTGACCTCATTTTATCTCGCCGTTTCTCTGGGCGGGGCGTTGGGTGGTGTTTTCGTGAGCCTGGTGGCGCCCTGGGTTTTTCGTGGCTATTGGGAGTTGCATGCGGGGCTTCTGCTCGTTGCTGCGCTGACGAGTGTGATTCTGTTTCGTGGTCTGCTTCAATCCGCGCATCGACGCTGGGTTGTTGCGGGGCTCGTGCTCTGGATTCAGCTCATTGTTCTCATGGCGTATTTTCTGCGCGCGCACATCGTCGCCAGTCAGGCAGACGTGATCGCGACCACGCGTGGATTCTATGGTGTCCTCAACGTCAGCGAAAGCGACGCAGGCACGGATGACCATCTACGGACGCTTTCGCATGGTCGCATCTGTCACGGCAATCAATATATGGCTAATGCCTATCGTGATTGGGCGGGAACCTATTACAGCGTAAAGAGCGGGGTCGGCGTTCTGTTTAATCATCATCCGGAGCGGGTCTTTAAGCGACCCATGGATATAGGTGTCGTCGGATTGGGCGTCGGCACAATCGCTACCTGGGCACGGCCGGGCGATCACATCCGCTTCTATGAAATCAATGCTCAGGTCGCGAAACTTGCCCAACGCTATTTTTCCTATCTTAAAGATTGTGAAGGCGACGTCTCGGTTTTGCTTGGCGACGGACGTATCACGCTCGAGCGCCAGCTGGCTGCGGGTGAGAATCAAGAATTTGATGCGCTGTTTATTGATGCATTCAGCGGCGACTCGATACCCGTTCATTTGCTGACACGCGAGGCGTTCGAATTGTATTTCCAGCACCTAAAGGCGGATGGTGTCCTGATGGTCCATATCACAAATTTGCATTTGGATTTAAGCGGTCCCATCCGCGCCGTGGCGCAATCCACGGGAAAGCACACCCTTCTGATAGAGCACGAGCCCGAGGGCTGGTCGGAGCGATACTCGCGCTGGGTCGTGGTAACGTCGAACGAGGATCTGATTTATTCCATGCGGCTCGGCGGGTGGGGCACGGCGTGGTCGTCGGATGTTTTTGCGCAGAATCTCTGGACGGATGACTACTGCAACTTGCTTCGCGTGCTACGATGGGATTAGAGTAGCGATTTAGGGAGAACCATATGTCACAGTTTGAGAATGTATCGGTAACCAAAGAGGCCAACGTCTATTTCGACGGCAAGGTCACAAGTCGCGCGATTTCTTTTGCGGACGGCAGCCGAAAGACCTTGGGCATCATGCTGCCGGGAGCGTACACGTTCAATACGGAGGCCGCTGAGTTGATGGAAATCTACTCAGGTGACCTGCAGGTGTGCTTGCCGAATGGCGATTGGCAGACGATCAAGGGTGGCGAAAGCTTTAACGTCCCCGCGAATGCCGCTTTTCAAGTGAAGATCGAGACGATCACGGACTATTGCTGTAGTTTTATATCATGAAAATTCCTCTATATCTATTTCTTGTGATCGCTCTGGTTCAGGTCCCGCGTGTTGATGGCGCAGAGCAGGGCGAATGGGTGTCCCTGTTTGACGGCGCCACGTTGACGGGCTGGCAGGCACGCGAGGGTGAAGCGCCTATTTCCGGCTGGGTGGTGGAAGACGGGCTACTCTTCCGTAAAGGCCGCGGCGACATCGTCTCGGCGGCAGCTTACGAAAACTTCGAGCTCGCCTTTGAATGGAAGATCTCGAAGAAAGGCAACAGCGGCGTTAAGTATCGCTTCCAAGGTCAGCTCGGGCCGGAATACCAAGTGCTGGACGATGCGGGGCACAGCAACGGAAAGAATCCGTTTACGAGTGCGGCGGCGATGTATCTGATGGCCAAGGCTGATGCGTCGCAGAAAGTTTTGAAGCCCGTGGGTGAATTCAACACAGGCCGAATTATTGCGAACGGCGCGCACCTCGAGCATTGGCTTAACGGCAAGAAAGTGTTGGAAATGGAGGTCGGCTCCGAGCGCTGGAATGCGGTCAAAGCAACAACCAAGTTTAAGAACGCACGTGGTTTCGGTGAAGGCGCCGGAAAAATACTCCTCCAGGATCACAATGATCCGGTCTGGTTCCGGAATATTCGCATCAGAACACTTTGAGTCGGAGTCTGAATGGCGCTACACGCATTGTTCTTAATCACACGCACCCCATAGGGCTGGTGCTGACCAAGATCACTCTTCCCGATAAACGAAGTAGTCGAAGTCGGCGATGGCCGATCGTGTGCTCAGGTCCTGAGCGCATAGCCCGACAAATGAGCCAGTGTGTTCGCCTTCGGCATAATATTCATCGGCCAATTTACTGGCGTCCAGTATCGGGCCAATCGTCTGCCATGTCTGCGCATCCAGCGAGTAATGGAATTGCAGCGCGCTGCAATCGATGCAGGCACGCAGGTAAATGGGTTGCCCCTCTGGTACGGCAATGGGCGACTCGGGCAGTTCGTCATAGCGTCCTTTGTCGCTCGTACTGATTCCTAGGCAGGCTCCTGATGTTTCATCCCAGGTAACGCGCAGGTAGTAGAATTTGTCGGAGTCGTAGCAGCAAATAAGGCCGGCGCTCTGTTGTGGGGTCGTGGGCGAGAAGCGTAGGCACGTTTCGGATGTGGTGCGATGGGCCTGCAGGCGACGCGCAACGAGGCTTTGATCCATACGTGAGTACAAGGACTCTCGACCGCGCAGGCGTAGAAAGCCCGGGCGCTCCGCAAGCGAAAGCCATGTGGGGTCAGCAGGGACGCGCAAGGTCTGCCACTGAATGCCGAGATCGGGAGCATCAAAGTCGTCACGGTCTGGCAGCGGTGCAAAAGGGTGCGGCGGCAAGTCGGGTGCAGGCACGTGCTCGACGGGTTTGTTGCTGCCATTTGCCGTGCGCAGCCAGCCGTCCTGCGTCCAGGTGCATTTTTGAATCGCCGTTTCGCGTCCGAGAATGCAGCGGTCGGTGCCGGGTAGGGGTCTGCCGCAAAGATGCGTCATATACCATTCGCCATTCTGGGTTTCGACCAGCGAGGCATGCCCGCTACGTTTCAGCAGAGCGTCATCGTGCCCAACCGCCGTGAGAATCGGGTTGGTGGGGTCGACCTCGTAGGGGCCTTGGATGCTACGTGAACGCGCCATGGTGACGGCATGTCCATAACCCGTGCCGCCCTCGGCTGTGATCAAATAGTACCAACCGTCGCGCTTGTACAGGTGCGGCCCTTCCGTGGCGCCCAGCGGCGTGCCCTTGAAAATATTGGTGACCGGCCCAACGAGGGTCTGCTTCTCGGTCGAAAACGCCTGCATTAGGATGCCGCCGAAAAGGGTGCGGCCTTTGCGGTGATCCCACCACATGTTTAATAGATATTTGCAGCCGTCGTCGTCGTGAAAGAGCGATGGGTCGAAGCCGCTGGCGTTGAGAAAAATGGGTTCGGACCATGGGCCCATGATGTCGGTTGCCGTGACCATATAATTCGGGGTGTCGAGCATGGTCCCCGTGCGGGAGGTGACGTTGGTGTAGATCAGATAGAAGGTGCCCTTGTCGTAGGACAGGCATGGTGCCCAGATGCCCCCGGAATTCGGGCAGCCACGCATGTCGAGCTGACGGGTTCGCGTGAGCGGGTGCGTCAGGACACGCCAGTTGACAAGATCCCTTGAGTGATGAATTTGCACACCGGGAAACCACTGGAAGGTCGACGTGGCGATGTAATAGTCGTCGCCAACGCGCAAGATTGCCGGATCTGGATTAAATCCACGTAGAATAGGATTGGAAATGGTCGACATGGTTCTGTTGCCCTGTTGATGTGTGTGGAAATTGTGTATCATAGCGCTTCTGGTTCAGACAAGGGCTTCGCGCATATTCGCGCGATGCAGCGTTGAATTAAATCGCAGAAAAAGGTTTGCAGGCAGTCATATGAAATCAATAACAATAAAGACGGTTTTCGGTGCGGTGGCAGGGGTATTACTCGGTATTGGACAACTCGCTGATGCCGCGGATCAAGCGGGCCCGCCGAATATCATTTTGTGCATGACTGATGATCAAGGGTGGGGCGATGTCAGTTACAATGGGTTAAAGCATATTCAAACACCCAATTTGGACGCTATGTCGAAAGCGGGCGTGCGCTTTGACCGTTTTTATGCGGCGCATCCGAGTTGTTCACCCACGCGTGCCAGTGTAATGACCGGTCGCCATCCATTTCGCGCGGGTCTTTTCTGGCCGGGTATGCCGCTGCGTGCCGGGGAAACGACAATTGCGCACATCGTCAAGCGCGCCGGATATCGCAGCGGCCATTTTGGAAAATGGCACCTCAGTGGCGGGAAGCCTGGTGGTGGGCGAGCGCTTCCTGATTCGGATCCATTGCATCCCGGGCAGTTCGGCTTTGATGAATGGTTTACCGTGTCGAATTGGTTCGATACCGATTGGACTTACAGCCGAAAAGGTCAGCCGGTCATGGTGCCGGGTGACGGGTCTGATGCGATCGTGGCGGAGGCCGTTAAATTTATCAAAGCTGAAGCTGCCAAAGAGAAACCTTTTCTGGCTGTGATTTGGTTTGGCAGTCCGCACATTCCGCTGAAACCGACCGAAGCTGATCTGAAAGCCGCCGGTGGATCCGCCTACTATGGTGAAATGATTGGCGTTGATCGCAGCATGGGCGCGCTTCGTCAGGCGCTACGCGATCTGGGCATTGCTGACAACACGCTGCTTTGGTTTAACAGTGACAATGGTGCCTGGGAGGAGGCCGATGTGCCTGCCGACACCTTCGGGTCCAACGGGCCGCTGCGTGGGCGTAAAGGGGAATTGTGGGAGGCGGGGATTCGTGTGCCCGGCATGATCGAATGGCCCGCCCGCATCAAGCGACCATTTGTCAGTAATGTGCCCGTCGTGACGAGCGATATTTTTGCCACCATCGTTGATGTGCTGGGTGTCAATACGGGTGAAAAGCAACGCCCGCTCGATGGAATCAGTTTGGTGCCGCTTCTGGAGCGACGCGTCCATGCACGCCCCAGCGGGATTGGTTTCTGGCACCCGGAGGGCGACAACACGTTTTCGGAAACACGCGTCGCCTGGATCGATAACCGCTACAAGCTGCACAAACGCGGCACCGACACTTATGAGCTTTACGATCTGCAGACGGACCTTGGGGAGACCACAAATCTGGTCACAAAATTGCCGGATATCGTGAGCCGCATGGCGTCGGAAATGTCAGTATGGCAGGGTTCGGTGAGGCGGAGCTTCGACGGCAAGGACTAAGGCGTTCGTGATTGAGAAACTGAAACAAGCCGAAATCCGCATGCACAACGGTGTGCCGGCGCTGTTCGTGGACGGTCATCCGATCGGGCCACTCTGCTATCAGTGGGAGAACGGCTACGCCGGTATGGATTCTGGGGCCATGCTGCGAAGCATGGGGGAGGCCGGCGTTGAACTTTACTTCGTGCGCATCTACATTTCGGACCCGGCCAAACTAGGCACGACCCTGGCAAGTCTCGATGCGTCTGTCGCGCTGCTGCGAGAATGTGTTCCGCAAGCCCTGGTGATCCCAAAAGTCTGGATTGGCCCCTACGAGGGTTTCGCGGAAAAGTATCCTGATGATGTCATTGTTTTCGATGATGGCGAAACCGGGGGATGGCTGAATCCCGGGTTCATGTGGTTGAAGGATGCGGATACGCCGCGCTACACACATGCATCAACCGCGTGGAAGTATGAGGTCGGGGGCATGCTGCGGGATATTGTCGCCCACGTGAACGCGTCCAGTTACGCGGATAGGGTCGTGGGCTATTTTCTGTTCGCTCTAGCGCACGAGTGGAGCTATTTCTGGGATTTTGATGCCAGCAACCGTAGCTATGACTACAGCCCCGCAATGAAACACGCTTTTCGAAACCATCTCATCAGCAAGTATAGCGGTAGCCTTGATCGATTGCGCACCGCATGGAATGATGCGGACGTCACCTTTGCGTCGGCCCTGTTGCCGACGCGGACGCAGAAACAGACCGGCGATTTTGGATATTTCTGGAATCCGGCGACCTCGATGCAGCTCTACGACTACTACGAATGTCACAACGATGTGGTGGCAGACAAACTCATGTACTTCGCCAGTGTCATTAAGGCTGCGACGAATCGCCGTGCGGTCGTTGGGTCATTTTGGGGCTACTTACAACACGGTTGCAGCATTGACGCCGGGCAATCGCGATTCAAAAAGGTTCTAGACTGTCCCGACCTCGATTTCTGGGCCAGCCCGTATACCTATGAGAACAAAGGTCCCGGAGATCATGCGTCGATGCGTTTCGTGACGCGGACGTTGCAGGCCCACGGCAAACACTGGTTCGCTGAGGTCGACACCTTTATTTACGATTCGCCGCCGAGTGCGCTCGAAGGACACGGCTTTCCTGTGACGACGCCGGAACAATCCGAGAACCTGTTGAAACGCGAATTCGCCTATCCGTTGTGTGAAGGCACGCAAGGGTGGTGGCTGGACTGGGCTTCGGGTCCGTCGCAGTATGACTCGGCCCGCTTCAAGCCGTTAATGAAGCGCATGCAAGACATTGGGCGTGCGGCCATGCAGTTGCCGATGGGGAGCGTGTCGGACATCGCGGCGATCGTCGATCAGGAGAGTCTATTGTCGGCCCCGCCCGGTTGCTCGCAGATCACGGTCAGGGCGATCGACTTCTCAAAGACCTATGAGTTGCCGCGCCTTGGTAGCCCGGTGGATTACTATGAGTTGAACGATGTCCTGAATGCTCAGGTGCGTCGACATAAGCTATATATTTTTCTAAACCCATACAGCATTGACGACGATGAACGCGAGCGGATCACAAAACATCTTAAATGCCGCGGCAATGTGATTGTGTGGATGTACGGCGCGGGATTGATCAACCCTGATGCAGCGTGTTCGTGCGGCGTGGCCAACGCGTCCGAATTGACCGGCATTCAGATGGGCATCACCATGCGGGAGCAACGCGCGCGCATGAACGTGGTTGCGGGTGCCTCGACGATCCTTGCGGGGCTTATTGACGGCGAATCGGTTGGGGATTTCGAGCGTCCACTGACCACGGGTTCGGAGTGGCAGGAAAACGATCAGCAGCCCGTCGATATTATGCCCGGCCTGATCAACCCCGTGCTTTACGCCGACGATCCCGACGCGCGCGTTCTCGGGCGCTACTGTGACGGAGATCAGGCGGGCTTTGTGATGAAGCATTTCGACGAGTGGACATCGGTTTATATTGGGTCCACGGGTGTACAGGCCTCCGTACTGCGGGCGTTGGCCCGTCGCGCCGGTGCGCACTTGTTCGTGGAGGATGAGGACATCGTCGTCTATGCCAACGAGAGTTTTGTCACGCTTCATACGGAGCGCCCCGGCAAGCGCACGGTAAAACTGGTTTCGAAAACGGATGCAATTGACGTTTTTGACGGTCGCGTGATGGGGCGGTGCGTAGATGCTTTTGTTGACGATTTGCCCCAACATAAGACGACGCTGTATTATACCGGTGACAGGGCAACCTACGAGCGGCTACTCTAGCCCGCATGCAAAAACTTCGGAACACAGTCAGTCGTCGCCAATTTCTGGCATCCTCGGGTGGTGCTGCGTCGCTACTCATCCTGCCCAGTGGGACGTTCGGCTCCGAAGGGCTGAGTCCGGCCAATAAACTCAATATCGCCTTTGTCGGTATGGGCAGCCAGATTCAGGGGCACGTTAAGAACGTCATCGGGCAGGGGCACAACGTGGTGGCTTTCTGTGACGTCGACGCAAGTCAGATCGCGCAGTCCAAGATTCGGCACGGCGACGCCGTTGCCCAGACTAAAATCTATGATGACTATCGTCGTTTGTTTGAATCTGAAAAGTCACTCGACGCTGTGGTGATTGCGACGCCGGATCATTGGCACGCGCAAATCTGCAAGATGGCGATTGAGGCGAATCTGCATGTGTACTGCGAGAAGCCGCTGGCCCATACGGTTTCCGAGGCACGCATGCTTCGTGAACTGTCCCGCAAATCCGATGTGGTGACGCAGTTGGGCAATCAAGGCAGCGCGTCCGCTAATTTGCGTCGTAGTATTGAACTCATTCAGGCCGGTCTGTTTGGCGAGATCACGCAGGTGCATGTCTGGCATCCCGAACACAATTGGCCCAGTGGTGTCGCACGGCCCGCAGGGGCCGATCCTGTGCCGGCGGGGTTGGCGTGGGATTTTTGGTGCGGTCCGTCGCCATTGCGCCCCTACAAATCCGATATTTACCACCCTAAGAACTGGCGCGGGTGGTATGACTTTGGCAACGGGTCGATCGGTGACTTCTGTTGCCACGGCTTCAACTTGCCGGTGCGTGCGTTGAATTTGGATTATCCAACGCGGATCGAGGTGAGCGGCACGGGACTTGGATTCGAGAGCTACTCCAAATCCTCAACAACGCATATGCATTTTCCTGCCAAAGGAAAACGTGGGCCCGTTGTTTTGAACTTTTATACGGGCGGCGATATGCCACCAGAGGAATTGACGAATGAACTTGTTGGCACCTTTGGCAGTGTTCCTAGAACAGGGTGTATTCTCGAAGGCTCGCAGGGCCTCTTGTCAGCCGGCTTGTGGAACACAGATGGTTACATGAAGCTGAACGATGAAGCGCGCTTCGTCGGCCACACCAAACATCCTGCCGCTATCGCGCTCCCGCAACACTTGCCGCGCGTTGCCGATCACCTGCAAGAGTGGACGGATGCGATCCGGACCGAATCGACGACCTTTTCGGATTTCGATATCGGTGGGCACATGACGGAAATTGGTCTCGCGGGCGTCGTGGCACTGCGACTGCAAAAGACGATCGCGTGGGACGGGCCGGGCATGCGTGCGGTGGGAATCCCCGAGGCAGACGCACTGGTGCACTTGGTGCCGCGCACAAAATGGTTGTAAAATTATATTTTTGAATCCACACGAATGGGAGGCGCCATGCAGGAGTGTTTTAAACCGTGGAAACTACGTTTGTTCATCAATGGGGTCGTCGCTGCGATGATCTTGAGCTCAGCCAGTGTGACTCAAACCGCTTCGGCCGCGACGCGTTTTACCGTATCGCCGTCTGGTAGCGATACGAATCCGGGTTCTGAAAAAAAGCCTTTCGCGACCTTACGGCAAGCTCAGGATGCGGTTCGTGCACACCGCAAACGCGGTAAGACGCCGATCACTGTTGTTATTCGCGAAGGCACGTATTACCTCGATAAAGCATTGGTCTTGACCGACGCGGACTCGGGTTCGGCCAGCGCGCCTGTGACCTACAAGGGCGAAGGCAAGGTCGTCATCAGTGGTGGCGTGAAGCTGACCTTGGCGTGGGAGGCGCACAAAGATGGCATCCTTATGGCAAAGACGCCTCAGGGTTTGAGCTTTGATCAATTGTTTGTCAATGGTCAGCGTCGGCACATGGCGCGCTATCCAAACTTCGACGCCAACGCCAGTCCCTACAATGGTGCGGCCGGTGATGCCTTTGCACCCTCACGTGCCGCAACTTGGGCCAATCCCGCGGGCGGTTATATCCACGCCATGCATAAAGCGCATTGGGGCGGGTATCACTACCGAATCACGGGCAAGAAAGAGAATAACGAGGTCACATACGAGGGTGGCTGGCAGAACAATCGACAAATGGGCATGCACGCAAAGCATCGTTTTGTTGAGAATATTTTCGAAGAACTGGATGCACCCGGTGAGTGGTTTCACGATGAAGCAACCCAAACGCTCTATTACCTGCCCGACACGGATGTTGATGTGAAGACCGCACTGTTTGAAGTGGTACGGTTGCGTCACCTGGTGGAACTGCAAGGCACACAGGAAAAGCCTGTGACGCATGTGACACTTGAGGGGCTTACGTTTCGGCATACGGCACGCACGTTTATGGACACGAAAGAACCGTTGTTGCGAAGTGACTGGACGATCTACCGCGGCGGAACGGTGCTCATCAATGGCGCAGAAGATTGCGCCATCGCCGATTGCGAATTCGATCAAGTCGGGGGCAATGCGGTTTTTGTGAATATGTACAACCGTCGCATCACGGTGCGTGGTTGTCATATTCATGGCAGCGGCGCGAGTGGTGTGTGTTTCGTGGGGGATCCCGATGCTGTTCGCAATCCGCTTTTCGAATATAATCAAACATTGGCCTTTAATGAAATTGACCGGACACCCGGACCCAAGTCGGAGAACTATCCGGCGGACTGTCTGGTCGAGGACAGCCTGATCCACAATGTTAGTGTCGTGGAGAAGCAAGCCACGGGTGTGCAAATTTCCATGTCGCAAGGCATCACGGTGCGGCACTGCTCCGTCTATGATGTTGGTCGCGCCGGCATCAATATTAGTGAAGGTACGTTCGGGGGGCACGTGATCGAGTTTTGCGACGTCTTTGATACGGTGCGCGAGACAGGCGACCACGGCAGTTTCAACTCCTGGGGACGCGATCGATTTTGGCATCTGCGTGACGCGCCTGATGAACTTTTGCCAGAGTTGGCCCTGCTCGACGCGGGTAAGACGATTATTCGAAACAGCCGTTGGCGCTGCGATCATGGTTGGGATGTTGATCTCGACGATGGGTCATCCAACTATGAAATCTACAACAACCTCTTTTTGAATGGTGGCCTGAAGCTGCGTGAAGGGTTTCATCGCAAGGTCTACAACAACATCGCCATCAACAACACGCTGCATGCACATGTCTGGTATCCGAATAGCATGGATGTTGTCACACGCAACATCTGGATGGGCGCGTATAAGCCCGTCTGGATGAACACAGAGCATCCGTGGGGGAAGGAAATTGATTACAACGTGCATTTGACTGAGGCGTCCCGCCTGAAGTTCGCTGAACACGGATGCGATGCAAATTCTGTGAGCGGTGATCCATTGTTCGTTGATCCGGCGTCAGGTGATTTTCGCGTCCAAGACGACTCGCCGGCCTTGACGATTGGATTTAAAAACTTTCCGATGGACCAGTTTGGCGTTCAGAAGGCCGCGTTGAAGGCCGTCGCTCGCACCCCGATCATCCCTGAATTGAAGGGCATCAAGTCCTCGGCGAAGCAAGATGACGCCGCGTCCATCTGGCAGGGAGCGACGGTGCTTGCCTTAACGGGCGAAGCCTACTCTGCTTTTGGGATCAGCAAAGACGATGGCGGTGTCCATTTGATCAAGGTGCCCGATGGCACGCCTGCCGCAGGGTTTGGTTTAAAAACCGGCGATCTGATTCAATCGTTTAACGGCAAGGCTATTCAAACGCTTGAGGATCTGATGAACGCTGCCGTTGGTAAGCAATTGGATATCACCATTGTCCGTGGGCAAAACCATCAGGACATTCACGTTAAGCGCTGATCCGGCAGAGTCGCCGCTTGCGCAGAACCAAAAACGGAACCTTTTTTTATGAAGCCTAGAATCAAACTGGCAAAAATGGTGAACGCCCACAGTCAGGAAATGGCGCTGTTTCAGCATGATGCCGATTTTTCCATCTTGGTCGACGGGCAAGAGTTGAAGAGCAGTCGTCAACATGAATCACAGTTGGGTTTGGCACGATTGGGTTGTGCCGCCCTGACCGAATGCCCATCACCCAGCGTGTTTGTCAGTGGGTTAGGGCTGGGCTACACGTTGCGCGAAGTGCTTACGCTTTTGGGACCAAAAGTACGCTGCGTTCTGGGGGAACCGCAGGACGAGCTTATTCAATGGCATCGCGAGCATCTTGCCGAGCTCAATGGACATGTGCTCGATGACAAGCGAGTTGAGTTGCAGTCCGGCGATATCGTGAAGCTGCTTGCCAAAACGCCGCGCGGTTTCGATGCCATTCTGCTGGATGTCGACAATGGTCCTGGTTCCAACGCATCGAAGCAGCGTGAAGCGGTGTACGGTCGCGAAGGACTTAAGGCGTGTCGTGCGGCTTTGCGTGACGGGGGATGTCTGGCGGTGTGGTCCACGGAATCGAACAAGTCTTTTGAGGAACAGCTGGTGCGGACGGGACTGCATGTGCGTCGTTTTCGTGTTGAGGCCTATCCCGGAAGTAAGTCGCAGGGACGTTACATTTGGGTGGCATCTGACAACAAGCACGCTATTCCTCCAGGCGGAGGCGAACCACGGTTGCCCGCCAA
>JBLHHU010000061.1:0-14915 GCA_047615735.1 Kiritimatiellia bacterium
TGATCATGGCGGGCACGTCGTTCGCGTTTGACGCTGACAGACCCAAGGCCACCGCATCAAGTTCCGTCGTCGGTTATGGCGTTCTCGAGGTCGGCGCTGGCATCAACAACCGCGAACAGGAGGTCAACGGTCAGGATTTCGACCAGATTGAATTCTTCAATATGCTTGTACGATACGGCCTCACCGACGCCGTCGAAGTGCGGCTCGGGTGGGATGGCTACATTTCACGCGAAAGCAGCGGTTCAAGCACAGACAAAGGCGTGGGTGATGCAACGCTGGGCACGAAAATATTTATCCACCAAGAAACCCGCTCCTTCGGCGAGGCGTCCATCATCGCGCAAATCAACTTGCCTCTTGGCGACGACGAATTTACCAGCGACGAATTTGACCCGTCGCTTCTTCTGGCTGCGTCGCACACGATGAAGAACAAGTTTTCATTGGCCTACAACATCGGTATCGGCCTCGAAACTGCACTGGATAGCACCGGCGAAGAAAAAACGGAATCGTCAGCGCTCTACAGCCTGGCCCTCGAGCACGACTGCACGGCCACAATCGACGCCTACCTTGAAGTCGGTGGCGCCGTCGGCCTCAGCGCCTCCACCGACCCAGCCTTGCTCGCCACCGGGGCGAGTTTCTTGTTGCGCGACAACCTGCAAGCGGACGCCAGCGTTGGTGTTGGCCTCACCGACGACGCCGAAGATTGGTTCATTGGTGTCGGCGTATCCTATCGACGCTAAACCTTTCTACACAGCAGCGCATCTGCGACGCATGACGAAAACCCCACGAAGCAAGCACGGACGGTTATCTCCGTCGGATTGGGCCGACCGCTCCGACGACGAACTGCTTCTGCTACGCGTACGCGATCTTGGTCTGCAGATCAGCACGTCGCGTCTTGAGCCATTCATTGCGCAGCTCTACGAAGAGTTGGCGGCGCAAAGCCTGGCGTTTCGCCCGCCATGCTATTTGGCCGACGAATGGTTTTGCCCCGACAAAGTTCCGGTCATTGCCTTTCCTTTCTGCCTAGCGCACGAGCGCCTGATGCAGCTGGAAAAGAAGATCATGTTCGAGGTCGAAGGTGAAAACCCGGAGAACTGCATGCGCCTGCTACGGCACGAATGCGGCCACGCCATCAATTATGCGTATCACCTCTACAAGCGCACGCGTTGGCGTGAGCTCTTTGGACAGTTCTCGACAAGCTACACATCCAATTATTCGTTTCGGCCCTACTCGCGCCACTATGTCGCCCACCTTGACGACTCCTACGCCCAGGCCCACCCGGACGAGGATTTCGCCGAAACGTTCGCGGTCTGGCTCACGCCTGGCCGCATGTGGGAGCAGAAATACCACGACTGGCCCGTCATCGGAAAACTACGCTACGTCGACAAACTGATGGCACGTATCGGCGAGCAACCGCCAATCAATACCGAGCGTGACATGCCGTATGCAGCAACACGCATGACCTCCACCCTGGCTGCGTTTTACGAACGTAAACGCAAAGTTCTGGGCGAAGAATTTCCCGGCTACTACGACGACGCGCTCAAGCGCATATTCGCCCAGTCAACCACCCGGGCCGATGCGGTGAAGGCATCCCGATTCTTGCGTCGTCACCGTCGCCAGATCGTTGATAGCGTCACCGCCTGGACGCCGCAGCGCAAATTTGATGTCACCCATCTGGCCCAGCGCCTGATCCGACGGTGCGACACACTTGGCCTGTACGTCAAAACATCGGACGCCACCTGCCTGATCGACTCCACCGCGCTGATCGGCGCCACCGTGAACCGCGTCTTGCGCCACCACGACAACAAGGACCCGTCATGAAACGTGAGCTGCGCGTCACAACCCTTGTAGACTGGGACTCTGTGCCCGCCGACGACCCGCAGCTGCTGGGAGGCGACAAGGCGCTCAACGTCACGGAATACCACGTCGTCAGCACCTTGCGTCAGCTTGGACACACCGTCACCATCGTTGCCGCCCATTCAAGCGCGCAGGAGCTCGTCGAGGACCTTAACGCCTCTACGCCGGACGTCGTGTTCAATCTAACCGAACAATTTCGCCACGACCGGCGCCTCGACACCAACATTGCTGCCCTGCTCGAACTGATGGGCATTCCGTTCACGGGCGCTGGCTCGTCCGGTCTGATGTTGGCGCGCGACAAAAGCTTGAGCAAACAGATCCTTGGCTACCACCGCATCAAGGTACCTGGCTTTGTCACGTTCTCCCCAGGGCAGCGTATTGCCCTGCCACGCGCACTAACCTTTCCGCTTGTCGTCAAACCGGCCTATACCGATGGCTCTGAAGGCATCGCAAACGCCTCGCTCGTCACAAATGGCGAAGCGCTCAAAGAACGCGTTTTGTTTGTTCACGATCACTGGAAACAGACAGCCATTGTCGAAGAATACGTAGAGGGACGTGAATGCTACATCAGCGTGCTAGGCCAGAAGCGCCTGGTCGCGCTTCCGGGTCGCGAAATCTTCTTCAACCCCGAGGAAGGCAGCGGTCCCGTTCTTGCGACATACCGCGTCAAATGGGACGTCGCCTACCAAGCCAAATGGGGCATCCGTTTCGGCCACGCCGATTTGGACGACGTCACGTTCGCGCGTGTGGCAAGGACATGCAAAAAAGTTTTTCGCCTGATGCAGTTGCGCGACTATGCGCGAATTGACCTGCGCTTGACGCCCGAAGGCCGGATTCTGGTGCTTGAAGTCAATCCGAACCCAGACATTGGCTTTGGGGAAGAGGTTGCCGACTCTGCGGAAAGCGCCGGCATCGACTATGACGCGCTCATCTCTCGAATCGTCAGGGCTGCCTACAAACGTGGTGCACGCTAAGCGCACCGACGCCCCTTACACCGATGCGGATTTCGGCAAACCAAAAACGGACTCGCTGGCATCCATCTCGAACAGCTTCGCGCCGTGGCCGGCCGTGCCGCCATTCTCCATAACGATCGACAGGAGACCCGCAATCGCAAGATCGGTCTTTTCCGCATAGTGCTTCACAAGCCCGAGGCTTGTCGACTTGTCAAACTGAACGACGAGTAGAAATTCATGCGCGATGCGCTGAATGTAAATGCTGGATGATGTTCCCTCGTGGGCCACCGAGTTGAAGCACGCTTCGCCAGCGAGTGACGCAAGTGCCTGTGTCGCCGCAAAAGACCCCGCCGCGAGCGCGGCGACGCTCTCGACGTGCTCCTGATCCTGCCAAGACGTGTTTGTTAAAATATTACCGCCGCTGTCGCACAGAACGATGGCCGTCGCTTCGGCCTCCAACATGAGGTCCAACATGGCTTCATGCAGGACACGGCTCTGACTCTCGGTCACGGCCTCAACAAAGCTTTGCATAACCATATCCTCCGCACTCATGCGATCGCCGCTGACATGTTGTTCTGCTGAATGAACTGCGCCATAACCATTTTGCAGATTCGATTCAGACTCTCAGTGACACCGATGCCATCTTTGGCAACCGCCTCAAGGCAAGGCGCCTTGATTGAATCGTGATTTAAAAGGAAGTCCATGTACTCGGTCGGCGCAATATCGTCGAGGTCACGTTTGTTATGCTGAAAAATATAGGGCACATCATCCAAGGACCGGCCGTGCAAGCTCAAGTTGTCTCGCAAGTTGGCAAAGCTCTGCGCGTTTTCTTTCATCTTGCTCCACTGCGAGTCTCCAACGAAAACAACGCCATCAGCACCTGACAGCACAATACGACGCGTCTTTTCATAGATAGGCTGGCCCGGAACTGTATAAAGCTGGAAGCGACTCACGTAACCTTTGATGGCTTCCGACTTCAGAGGTAGAAAGTCAAAGTACAGCGTGCGATCCTGGGCGGTTGACAACATGGTCAGTTTGCCCTTCGCATCCTGCGGCATGACTTCGTGCAAGTATTTCAAGTTCGTTGTTTTGCCGCCCAAAGGTGGCCCATAATAGACGATCTTGAAGTTAATCTCTTTGCGCTCGAAACTGACGAATGACATCTTCGCTCTCCCTTGCTAGGCCCGCATTTCGCGGATAAATCATTTACCGATGTCGTCTGACGCCCGCGATGATCACCTCGTCATGACCTACGGCATGTTCGCCTTGCTAATTCAGCACATAGCGTACCATCCACGGTTTTCGTTTTCCAGTGTCTTGATTGTTTTGTGCGCGAGACTATACTATAAGGCAGGAAAGTAGATCGTTTTAGAAAGGATTTGGACCAAATGACGACCGCACCTGGCCAGGCTTCTGTTTCGTCATTTTTGCGAGAATGCAACGCATTATTGAGACGTGTGAACTGCTCATTGCGCGCTTTGCCTTTGGCATGTATCGTGCTGATCATGCTAGGACACCATTCTACACGGACCTACAGGAGATGACACGCATGCCTAGACGAGACAAGACAGGACCCACCGGGGCCGCCAAGGCACAGGGTGGTTTTCTGCGCAACCTCTTTTCAAAGACGCCGCACGCACGCACCAGCCCGCCGACCACACCCTTCCAAGATCCGCAATTGCCGGCAGGCGTTATCGACACCACAGCCCCACTGGGAAACGAAACGCTGGATGAACTTACCTCGCAGTTCCGCATGGCCATGACCGCGCTGAAAACGCTCGACTGTGATGGCGACGAACCCTCCAGCGAAAACACCGTACACCTTCCGCTTCATTTCGTTCTAAGCCTGCTCCCGGAGCACTATATCGTTGCCTCAGAACTCGACACGGTACCATTGCTTGACCCAACCGAAGTCTGCATTCAAGACCTTTTTTCCCAGCTCGCTGCAGGGCAGATCATCACAAACGTTGCGGCGCTGGCGCGCGGGCTACCACCAAAGTTGGTTAACGCAGCCGCCTACAGTGACAACGATACCGCCATCGTCGTCCCGCTTCCCCAGGTCGTCCAATGCATGCAGCCCGGTGCGCTCGTGCGCCATACGGCCAAGGAGGACGAGCGCTATCCAATCGACAACCTTCCCAACCTATTTACCGAAATCGATCGCGACCACGCGGCGCCCGACGAAACCACCGACGGCACGCAGACCGCGGACACCTCGGCGGACGCAGACGATAAAGGCGTCGGAAAAGTTGTCTTCGACGTCATACGACAGACGCGGGTTTCCAGCGGCGTCGACCTCAACAATGCAACGGCCGAAAAAATCCTCACGATCCCCGATGTTTCGGTCGGTGTTGCCAACAGCATTCTGGAATACCGTCGCCAACACGGCTCGTTTGAAAACATCTTTGAGCTGACGTTGGTCCCCGGACTCAACCGAAAAGATTTCCATTCGCTGACAGGCATGCCCTTAAATCGCCACCGACGCGATCGAGCCCAGGTCCTTGCCAACCTGCTAAATCTCCCGATTGAAGGCACCACGCATCTTCCTACCATTGCAAGAGCCCTGGGACAGCATGACGGGCTGTACGGAGCTATGATATCCAACGACAAGGGTAATCTGCTCGCGCAATATGGCATTTCGGCTGATAGCGACGCACTGGCTTCAGTGGTTCCGCGGATGTTTCAACAGATTCAGGACAACATGCACAAGATCCTCGTGCCAGAAGTCCGGTCTGCATCCATCGGCGTGGACGGTAAAATGTTCTCCATCATTACGAGCGGTCACGTTTTTGTCACCGTGATCCAGCACGCCAGCCGCATGACCAAAGATTTGCAAAAGCTCGTCGCTCGAACAGCTCGCGAACTCGAATGGCTGCTTAGCCATCGCGGCTACATTGCGTCCAAACGTTTACCTAATTTGGACGCCCAGAAGGTGGAAGAAGAAACGGCATGCAAGACGCTGATCAAATCCGAGACATTTTAACCAAGACGGGACGGCTTAGCGCGCAGCATGCCGAACAAGCCGCCGCGCATGCCGCGAAAGAAGACATCTCATTCAGTGATGCGCTGATCGCCCTGACCCTGCTCAACGTGCGCGATGTGCGCTCGCTGCAGGCCGAACTGGCCGGACTCGCCTTCCGCGATGCGTTGCCCGACCTCGTTCCGCAAAGCACGGTCGATATGATTTCGTCGCAATGTGCACACCGCTGGAACACATTCCCGATTGAGTATGCCGAGGCCAAGCGACGCCTCACACTGGCCATCAACAATCCAGAACGCGCGCCTTCCATTGAAAAACTTTTTTCATTCATGATGCAACCCTTCGCCTTGCATTTCGTTGTCGTTCCGGATGACGTCATCGGCGCGGCGATTGCCGATCGTCTCCCAAACGATCCGCCAGTGCCCGAGACAGAGCCTGAGGATCCAACCAAGCTGCGCTCGCTCAACATCAAACCCAGCAGTAAACCAAAGCACTTGGACGCCTCCGGCAAACCACCAACCGGAGACCGACGCAGCAACCGCCCCCGCCGCACCAAAGACTATGTCGCTTACGAAACCATGAGCCGCGCCCTCATTAGCGCCGTGGCGTTGTCAGCGCGCATGCATCTGGCTGAAGACGTCGAGCGCCTGAGCGGCATCCTGGAACGCGTACGCTACTGTCAACTGGTCGGCGCGCGCCTTAAACTGAGCCCGACGCAGCGAGACGGCCTCGTCGTGAGCGCCTGGGCCTCGGCGCTGTGGCCGCAACGCGACTTGGTCCAGCAGCTTGTCACGCCTTACAACGTTGAAGAGGTCGTTTTCGCAGACGAAGACAGCGCTGGGCGGCGACGCATCGAAGGCTCTGTGCTGTCTCTGGTGAATGCCTATCAGGAGCTGTACCGACTCCACCCCGAAGTCTGCCGCGACGTTAACTTGGCGCGCCGCGAACTGAAACTGCGCTGGACCGCGCCCGGCGAACACCAAAGCGTGATCGAAACGTTTCTCCAGGTCCTGGTCGACGAAGAGTTCTTGTCATCCCTCGACGAAAACGCACGGCGCATTTTAATCGTTGATCCGGACGAAGCCTCATTCGGGCCTGTGTCGCAGGCCTTGAGCCAGAGCGGATACGAAGTTGCAGCAATTGGCGATCAAGCCGAAGCCGAGCGTGTCTTTAAAGACTTTCAGCCCAATGTCGTTCTGGTCAGCATGGACCTGCCGCATGACGGCGGATTGTCGTTCTGCCGTCGCATCCGCCGCATGGACGGCTCCAACGCACTGACCCTGATGGCCCTTATTTCACCCTCGGACAATCGAATGGCAGCCGCATGTCTGCGTGAAGGCGCAGACGACTTCCTCAGCAAGCCCGTTGACGCCGAACTACTCTTTTTGAAGTTGCGCGCACGCCTAGGCGATAGCGGCGATAGCGACGAAACCACCGAATCGAATCGCCATACGGGCGTCAGCGGACAGCTTAGCGAAATGAGCTTCAATGACATGATCCAGATTTTCTCAGCGGGACGCCGCAGCATTGAAATTGCGCTCGAGGACGAACAAAAGCAAGGCCGTGTCTGGATGAAAGACGGACAAATTGTACACGCCACATCGGGCGACCTGACCGGCGAAGCCGCCTTCTACGAGCTCATGCGATGGGGCAACGGGGAATTCAACACCATTCAGGTGTCCGTATTTCCCGAAGCAAGCATTGAAACATCCACGATGTCGCTGCTCATGGAAGGGTCACGCCTGGCGGACGAAGGGTCGGATTAATTCCCAGCGTCACAGGGCTTCGACAGGTTCACCCATGCGCTGACTGGCAGCCTCGAAGAGAGCCAAAGTTTCGTCCGCATTGAGCGCTTCGCCCTTGGGGCGCTTCGGATGCAGCTCCGCGTAAGTGGTGACCAAAAACTGCGCGCGCGCCACTAGTTTCTCAGGTTCCGGATGACCATGGCCGGGCATGAAATTAAATGTGCGTAAGAGCGAAGACTTACCCTTGGATTTACGTACATCATCAAGGAGCGAGTTCCCCCAATCAATGACACGCCGCCCGTTCTGAATAATATTGCGAAACTGTTTGCGATAGGTCGCAACCACATCGGCCTGCCGTGCGAGCAGCAGGACCACGCCCTCATAATACAGGGCTATGCCGAACAGAATATCCTCCTGTCGCGCCAACTCCGTTTCAAACTCCTTCACCAGCGCCTCTGGAGATTTCCCCGATACGCGTTTGTACATCGAATATGATGGCATGCCGTGTGGGCTCATCGCTTCTCCTGTAAAGGGTCATGATTCGTGATGCGGTAACCGCAATGATTAAAAGCAAAGTGCGTGCCAGCCCTGTTTGCTTTCGCGCTATGTTTCAAAAAAATCAACATTCCGGATACTTTCATGCAAATCGTCCCACTTATTGGAAAAGCGTAACCATACGGGTTGTGAATCGAATTTGAAAACCAGACTGATCGGCAATCTCTTTAAGTAATGCATAGGCGGAGCCATTGACTTCCCGCAGCGTGACACGCGACTGCTCACCCCCCTCGAAACGTGCCGATTCGGCAAACGGGTCCATACGATCCGGGTCAATAACACGAAAGGCTTTGGGGCGCTTGACCACAACGCGAACAGCGAGATCAGGTCGCCGTTCGGCCAGTTGGTCTTCGACATATCGGGCGCAATCCTCTGCCGCCGCGTGCCGGAACTCGGTCACGGGAAAGCGGACGTTCTTAAGCTCATCCTCGAGGCGGCCGCTGGGCTTTTGGGACGTCGCATCGACCTTTTCCACAACCGTGAAGACTGATTTGCCAAGCACGACCTCTTCGCCGTCCTGAAAGGCAAATGGCCCATATTCGCGACCGGTTGCTTCGGATTTTAAAAAGAAATCACCATACGCGCAGGCGGACGCCATCGCCAGAAATGCAGAAATGTAATTGAGATGCTTCATGATACCAACCGAATCGTTTTCTATAGCGATCCTTGAGTGCTGATTACAGCACAGAAACCAAAACGACACAACGCCTCACAGCCAGAGTCGCCCAAAAATCAAGCGCGCTGCGCAAAACGCCAGTTGACGAATTTTCGACCGGTTTAAACGAGGCACGCCCGTTCAAGGACGCGTCGCACCCTCAGGCGCGGATCAAACCACGGAAAAGCTTGCGAAAACACTTGATTTCACGTGTAATGCGCCCTGATAAACACACCTTTTCAACACATCTCGCATCGTTTAAGGAGCCAATCGGATGAAACACACATCTGCAACCACACGCACCGCCATTGCTTTGAGTCTTTTCACCCCAATTCTGTTTTCCAGCGCCCTGGCAGCAGAAACCAACGCGCCTGCTACCCCGCCCAAAGCAACCGCCGTCGAAGCCCCCGAGGCCGACAGGCTGGAAAAAGCAGCCCACCCCGTCGTCGTAATCGAAACCTCGCTCGGCACCATCACTGTTGAACTTTGGGAGGACAAAGCACCGCAGACGGTAGCGAATTTTTTGAGTTATGCAGACAAGGGCTTTTATAACGACTTGATTTTTCATCGTGTCATCAGGGGCTTCATGATTCAAGGCGGCGGATTCACAAAGAACATGCAAAAGAAAGAAACCGACGCCCCAATTAAGAATGAAGCCCGTGCGGATGCCCCCAATGTTCGAGGCACGCTTGCCATGGCACGCACGTCCGATGTGAACAGCGCCACCGCGCAGTTTTTCATCAACTTGGTCAACAACGCCTCGCTTGACCACAAGAACAATACGCCACCGGGCTATGGGTATGCTGTTTTTGGCAAAGTCACATCGGGCATGGATGTGGTCGACAAGATCGCCGCCGTACAAACGAGTCGCGCAGGCCCATTCAACGACGTTCCGCGCGAAGCCGTCGTGATCAAGTCGATTAAAAAATCCGAGTAGCAACGCCGAAAACAATATGGCCATCGACATCCTGTACACGGAAATCGGACGCGGCCACCCGTTTTATCTCGATGGCGTGCGTGACTGCCTTCCAGAAACCGTGTCATGTCGAATCGACACGGTGCAGGCCTGCTCTCACGGGCTTAGCCAACTAGGCTGGCATCTGGCACGCCACGCCTACACGCTCGGCTCTTCAACATCAGACGGCGCCCTGTATTCGCGCTTACGCGCAGGGCAGCATCGTGCCCAGAAAGGCCCGTTGGCGAAGCTCTTGTGCAGAGACATCATTCGCCGCTATGCGACCCGTGAAACGCCGCTGCTTGTCGCCCACCCCATCTTGGTCAATGCGTTAAAAAACCGGCCCCAACTGTATTACCAGCACGGCGAAGTTGTCGCGCCCCCGGAAAGCCTGATCACGGGCGCCTATACAGCCTTCGTGCCCACCTCTGACGTCGCCGATCAGTTTATCAACGCAGGCATGCAGGCCTCACAGATTTGCGTAACGGGGCTCTGCGTTGAAGACACCCTTCGACAGGACGCATCGCGCTGTTTCGACGCGCGCCAGGCACGTCTGAAGGCCAACGCCCCCCTCACCTGCGCGCTATACTCGTCGGGCGCAGAACCGCGGCCACACGTTGCCGCGCTTACACGCTTCGCCCGGGCGGCGATGCAGACCGGCCACCGACTAGTGGTTTTCTGCAAACACAACGGAGCCCTGCATCAGGCAATGCGTACGTTTGAAAATGACTTCGGCGGGCAGTGCAGCGTGGCCACCCATTCGGATCGCGCAAGCCTCAACGAAAACACCGTGTCGCGTTTTCCCGAATTCGACGCGCTGGTTGCGCCGTCTCACGAACGCAGCAATTGGGCGCTGGGGCTGGGACTACCCATGTGCATCCTCGGGCCATGCATTGGAACCTTCGCACCGCGCAATCGCGACGTGCTGCGCAAGGCCGGAGTCGCATGCGACATGCCGGATATAAATACAGCGGATGTCGGCAAATGGTTCAACGATTTACACGACTCTGGCGCACTCGCCAACATGTCGTCAAGGGGCTGGGGCCAGGTCGCGATCGATGGGTTTAGCACCATCGCATCACACCTAATGTCCGACACAGGGACAGCCCTCCAACGTCACTCATCAGGCCGTTGAAACGGCGGGGCTGTTCGCGGCCCCACACACTCACACGCACAAACCTCCCCATGCCTTGAGGCGTAACGGCGCTTTTGATGCTCCGCGCTAGATCCCCAGATTGGCCAGCGACGTGCACACATTATTGACGATCTGAACGAGACGTGGGTGCGAGGCCTCAAAACCGTCAACCGACGCAGAAAGTCCCTCTAATGAAAGTGTTTTCAATCGATCGGACCCGTCCTCGCGCGTGACTTCGTGCGCAGACAGCTCGGTGAAGCGCGTTATGCTCTCCGCATCGCCAGCTTTGGTTTCAGCCAGAGCCACGACTTCTTCCTTTAACGTTTCAAGCAAGGCCCCGAGCTCATTTTTTTTCTCATCGCTGAGCGCGGAAATTTGCCGCACACGTCGATCCAACTTTGCAAGTGTATCCTCAATCATGTCGTCCTCCTTAACAGGATCATACGACGTGCCGATAGCCCGGTCAACACCCCGCGCTTTGCGTTGGGGCGTTTATCTCCCGAATAGACAGAAGCTGCGCGCCACGGCACACTGCGAATCACCCGTAAAACAAGGCGACACAACAGATTGAAAATGCTACACATTCTGATCTCGGGAGATGTACATCGCCCACGACATACGATCACGCAAGGCATAGAACAATGGCGACGTTAAAAAAGGGCGACAACGCCCCTTCATTTACGCTGCAGGACGCATCCGGCAGCACCGTCACGTTAGGGGACTTTTGCGGCCGCAAGTGCTTGCTGTATTTCTACCCCAAAGCGGATACGCCGGGCTGCACGAAACAGTCTTGCGCCATTCGCGATGCAGAGCAACCGCTACGAGAGGCCAACATTCAGGGCATCGGCATCAGCCCGGACACCCCCGCCAAACTAACCAAATTTGACAAAAAGTATCACCTGGGGTTTACCCTGCTGTCCGACGCTGACCATACCGTTGCGGAAGCCTATGGCGCCTGGGGCGAAAAATCCATGTGCGGAAAGACCTACATGGGTATTATTCGCTCGTCCTTCCTGATCGACGAGAATGGCCTGATCAGCGAGGCCTGGTATAAAGTAAAGCCTCTGGACACGGTCACAAACGTACTCGAACAATAGCCACCCTCGTCAGGAGACCATGCAGCAATGATGGCCACGGAAAAGCAAGCTCGCCTCGCCCGGTTCTGGCGCAAATACCTGCGCCTCACACGCGGCCGCATTGACGCGCTGCGCTCACTTGAAATTATCGTGTCCGAGGAAACGGATGATGTACTTAAAGCGACGTTGAGCAAGGTATTGACCTCGCTAAAATCTGGGATCGCCCTCAGCGATGCGTTCCGACAGCAGCCAGAGATGTTCTCACTTTGCGTGGTAGAGTTACTGGCAGCGGCAGAAAACAGCGGCGCATGGGACGACATCCTGAAGGAAATTGCAGACGGGCTTGACGAGGGAACCTTCGCGTAATCAGCACCACGGAGGTTTCTCAGAAAGGCACAACCGATTCGAGTTCCTTGACGCCGACCGTGAACTTCACGGACACCGAATCAGGGCTCCAGCGAATGGCCTTATCAACAAGCTCTGATCGCGACAAATCCAGACCACGAGGGACAAGTGCTTCTGGAATATCCGCACGAAAAACGGCCTGGTCCGGAAAGTTCGTTACGGCTGGCTCTACACGAACCTGATAGAAATTCTTCTCGTTGCCAAAGAACTCCATCTCTTTAAGATTGTAAACAATGGCGCGATAACGCCCGTTAGGGGAGTCCCTGTAGTTGTAGGTCCCCTTGGGGTAAGGAAGCAGACAGACCAGCCTGAAGGCCACACCAAAAGTGACCAGAATAGCGACCAGAATGATTGTTGCTATCTTGCCGTCAATACGCATAGAAGGTCATCCCTAAATCTAATAAATGGTGAACGTTTCGAGCAGACTACCACGCTCAACGCCGTCAACTCAAGCGAGGAGCTTACAATTTGACATCCTCGAAAAATCGAAATTCAGAGGTCGCTCGATATCGCAAAAAATCGCTCACGGATACTTGAAAAGAAACTGGCAATTGCTATACTGGAGCTGATCTGACGTGCTCGCATAACCTGTACAGGAGGTACACGTGCTCATGAAAACTAGTCCCAAACGCCGCTCGCTGGCGTTCTCCACGGTCGAACTGATGATCGTCGTCGCAATCATCGGTACACTGACGACGCTGGCCATTCCAGCATTCGCCCGCGCGAATATGGACTCCAAGCTGTCCCGTATGAAGAACGATCTCCGGGTCCTCTTTGATGCCTTCAACCTCTACGCCATCGAATACGGAAACTACCCTGGCGCCGGCGGTGGCGGAAGCTATTACACCGAAGCTCAGGCTGCACCTGCGCCGCTCGCAGAGTTTTTGGAGGAATCGCGCTGGGAAAGCAAAACGCCGCTGGGCGGGCATTACTTCTACTACTATGTGAACGTATTCGATGACACGATCGGGAACAACCGTTTCGTCCCAATGCTCTACATCGACAACTGGAATTTCGGATTCTTCGGATGGCCCAGCGCACCGCTAGCGCCGACAGAATGGTTTCAGTTACTCGATGAAGACCTGGACGACGGCGATCTGACGACGGGACGATTTCAGATGCAAAACGCTGTTCAAGCCATTTACACGCTGGACGATAGCGCCTGGTAGGAAACAGCCGTTCGTCGGACACGGCCTCGTCCGTTAACGCACAATCAGCGCAACGGACGTATCGTCCCTCGGACGCTTAGCTCTTTTTGGAAACAGGTCGCGCAGCAGGGCTGCCCTTGGCAAAGCTCTTATTTGTGTCAGGTTTTGCTTCAGCCGCGACGACGACATCGAGACCCTTCTGGATGTCTTTGCCAGCGCTTTCCAACTTTTCAGACAGGGCTTTAATTTTCGCAGCCATTTCCTGATCACGCTTTTCAATGTCTTGTTTCAAGCGCTCGTTTTCAGCTTTCTGCTTGGAAAGGGTTTCTTCGGCGTCTTGCAGCTTAGATTTGAGATCGCTGGCGCTCGTCTGCAACTTTTCGATTCCCTTTTTGAGCTTTGCCTCAAGTTCAAGCGTTTTGGCTTGGAGCTCTGCACTCGCGCCACCCGGCGTAGCGACGGCTGGCTTATCCATGCCCTTTGCGGCAGCGACAGGCGCCACAGCAATAGGTTTGGCAGGAACAACAGGCGTTTCGTCCTTGCCTGAAGCAGGTTTTGCAGCCACAACCTTCTGCGTGGACGTATCAGGAGCCTTCGAGGCGGACTGCTTGATTGGCGTCTTTTTCCCGACAACGGGAGCGGTTTTCGCCTTCACAGGCACAACCTTTGCCGCATTGGAGGCGGGCTCTTCCTTCTTGGCATCCGCAGATGTTGCTGCCTCTGGTTCTTTGCGCTTGCCCAGTTTCTTGAAAAACGACCCTTTACTCATCGCTACTCCACTTTATTTTCGACCAAAATATGCTCTAATTTAGGAAAAATCGAATTTAGGACATTAAAGCAACCCCAGCCGAAATGATCAATCGCATTTGTTGATAATTTGATCACAGCCCTTCCCCTACTGAGGCAATTGCACGTTTCACAGGGTAAAACATAGCGCGCAAATACAGGTGGAGTGAAATGCGTTTACCCCAGTAAACGCATGTGGGTGTGTAAGTGCGTGAGTGCGTGAACGGGAAAAGCCACTCACCAGCTCACCCACCCTCAGGCCCACACACTGTTGGCATTCAGTCCGCGTCATGATATGACTCCACTTGTCCGTAACCACCCCAAGACACAGCAAAGAGAGACCCACGTGGCAGAAAAAAACACAGGCACGTTCAGTGCGATTGGCAAAGGCGACACGCCTATGTTCGGCGCGACCGCCCTCCTCGTCGCCGGGTATTCGGTCGACGAACAAAAAGCACTTCGCGACCTGCTGGTGGCACATGACCTCGAACACCTTCCGCTCGTGTTTATCGACGCCGCGTTACAGAAAAGGAAACTGAGCGATTTGGCCGCCCATCCCGACCTGAGCGCCGAAGGGCGCCCATCGGAACTCAGACGCGCCATTGTTCTTTCTGGGTTACGCGAAACGGAGCTCCATCGCCTAATGAAAGCGTATCGTTTGTCCGGCC
>JBLHHU010000062.1:0-14774 GCA_047615735.1 Kiritimatiellia bacterium
ATATGGCGACTCGCGCGGGCTATACATCCGTTGTGAGCCATCGTTCTGGTGAAACCGAGGATACAACCATTGCGGACATCGCCGTTGCTGCCAACGCCGGCCAGATCAAAACAGGTTCACTTAGCCGTACGGACCGCGTCGCCAAATACAATCAGCTCTTACGCATTGAAGAAACACTTGGCCGAGACGCCATTTATGGTGCCATTGGATAACAGATAAGATTGACGAGCACCCGGCCCTCACCGGCCGGGGACCCAATCACGAAAACCGCAAAAAATATCCATTGTGCGGTTGAACAGACATACAGAACGGAGACTATCCGCGCGATGAAGCCACACGACGTGATGCGAATTCTTGGCGGCATAGCCGTGATCTGTGCACTCGTGATTGGTGTCTGCCTCTTTCTCCCACGATACAACAAGCTCCAACGCCTGCAGTCCAAACGCGCGCAGTTAGAAAAGGACAATCGACAAATTGATGACAAAATTATTGATTTGGCGGAAAAGGAACGTCGCTTTGAAAACGATCCCGATTTCGTAGAACGAACGGCGCGTGAATCGGGCATGATAAAGTCCAACGAAATATCCTACAGGGTGGTGAACTGATGATGCGTATGAAAAATAGTCTATCGGCCCTTTTCTTACTTACGGCGATTCTATTCTCCTCGGGTTGCCTCGATGCACAACAGACCCTGGTCATCCAGCCCGATGGTTCAGGAACGTTGGCCGTCGATTACTCGATTGCAGAAGATACCGTAAAACGCATTGGCCGTATGCTGGATCTGAGTGAAAACCTCCCTGGAAGTGAAACCAATGCCCCACCCGCTTCGCCCAACGATGTCTTCATCGGACTGCTCTTCAATCCGAAGGATGCGGATGTCAAAGCCCGACTCGACAATTACGCCAAATTAGGGTTCGAAATTGAGGATTACTCATTCAAGTCGAAAAAGGCACGGCGTCAGATCAGTTTCAAGCTAAAGTTCGATGATCTCTCTGTATTCAGTAAGGCCGATTTTTTTCATACATACGGGTTTTCACTCTCGAAAAACAGTCAGGGGCAATACGTCATTCAGAACAGCCCTGTCACAACCGAAAGACCTTCAAGCGAATGGGATTTTTCCGACCCGGAAATAAAGAAACTGGTTGCACCATTTCTGAATGGTTTTCGTTTTTCTTTAAAGATTCAACTTCCAGGACGTATCACAAATTCAAATGCGCACCACACGCGTGGAAATGAACTTGAATGGGTGTACGCGTTCGACCGCGATCCTTACGCCATTCAGAAATTGCAACTTGATCACGTGCGTGTGGTCTTTGAAAGTCCCGGCGCCACGTTGCCGAGCTTCAATCAACCGCCACGTCCCAGCGAGTAACGTCAGTTCGCCCTAACGACGCTCATCCAACGCCGCCCATTGCGTATAGGCCGACTCGATTTCGACGGGCAAGCTAGCGCTTCGTTCAGCGGCTCGCTTTACCTCATCTGTAGGTTTCCGATAGAAGTCAGCGTCTGCCATGGTCATTTGCAGTACGCACAACTCTTGCTCCAAACGCTCTATCTCAGCAGGAAGCCTTTTCCATGATTCGCGCTCTTTGTTGTTGCGCTTGCGCTTTTCTGATGATGATGGGTTGGCTTGCTTTACGGTGCTCTTATTCGAAACAGGTTGCGCCTTTTTTGCAATCTGCAAACGCTGCCAGTCGGAATAACCACCCACATACTCCTCGATACGCCCTTGCCCCTCAAAGACGACAGTGCTGGTACACAGATTGTCAAGAAACTGACGATCATGGCTGACGAGCAGAAGTGTGCCCGGATACTCGAGTAAGCGCGCCTCCAGCAATTCGAGCGTTTCGGTATCGAGATCGTTCGTAGGTTCGTCCATGACGAGCACATTGGATGGGCGCTGGAAAAGGCGTGCCAACAGAAGCCGTGCTCGCTCTCCCCCTGAAAGACGTTTCACCGGCAAACGTACGCGGTCAGGCGGAAACAGGAACTCCTGGAGGTAGCCCATCACATGACGCGATGCACCATTGATGGTGACCGTGTCGTTCCCGTCTGCAACATTGTCAAAAACGGTTAGCTCCGGATCCAACTGATCACGGTGCTGATCAAAATAGGCAACTTGCAACGAGGTTCCATGCAGAACTTCGCCTGACGTTGGCGCAAGCTCGTTTAGCATCAGGTTCAACAAGGTCGTTTTGCCGCAACCGTTCGGTCCAATGATGCCGATGCGGTCACCACGCATGACTTTGCAGGAGAAATCGTTGACGATATCCACGCGTTCCTCGCCGCTGTCGTATGCGAAACTGATCTTCTTAACGTCGATAACTTTGCTGCCGGAGCGCTCCCCTGCATGAACTTGAATGCGCGCTTGCCCAACACGTTCACGGCGTTCGCCACGTTGTTTGCGAAGCTTTTCCAGTGCGCGAACACGACCTTCATCACGCGTACGACGCGCTTTGATGCCCTGACGAATCCAAACTTCTTCTTGTGAGAGCTTTTTATCGAACAGCGCCCAGCGTTTTTCCTCGGCAACAAGGAACTCTTCCTTGCGCTGCAAGAAGGTCATATAGTCACACGACCAAGAAGTGAACTGACCCCGATCCAATTCGACGATGCGCGTTGCGATACGTTGCAGGAAGGCGCGGTCATGTGTCACAAACATCACACTGCCGTTGAATCGCTGCAAAAATTGCTCAATCCAAAGAATCCCATCCAAATCGAGGTGGTTGGTTGGTTCGTCGAGCAGAAGAATGTCGGGTTCGCATGCCAAGGCTCGTCCCAGCAGTGTTCGACGCTTTTGCCCGCCAGACAGTTCTTCAAACAGCTGCCAGCTCTCTAACCCAAGCAGCGAACAAAGTCGCTCGACAGGGTGTGCGCTGTCATCACCGCCGGGTAGGCCGGAGGCGATAACCTCAAACACGGTGCCATCGATGTCGTCTGGTACGTTTTGCGGAAGACAGGCGATACGTATCGACGCATCCCCGATGATGTCACCGCTATCCACCTCAAGCTCACCCGCCAGAAGACGCATCAAGGTGGACTTACCTTCGCCATTGCGGCCAAGCAAGCCAATGCGCTCACCCTTCTGTATCCGAAGCGATGCATCGTCGAGCAAAACACGCCCACCAACGGAATAGTGAATATTCTGGAAATTTAATAGAGACATAACGGTGTAGCACTATTTTGATTCGACGTACTTTTCCATAAAAGCGACGAGTGGTGCTGGGTCCTTTAGTGAATGTGGGTGATGTCGACAGCCGGGTTTGTGAATCACTTCAAAAACACCGCCCATGTCACGGTATCGTTTTTGCGCGATCGCTGTATTTTCTGAAACGGGGACCGTATCGTCGGCATCTCCGACAACATGAATTATGGGAATACCGGCCTTCGCAAGCGGCTCCAAATGATCGATGGGATTGCCTGCAAACGCGCGTGCTTCTTCTTCGGTCTCGAATTTGTATGCGCGTCGCATGCCAGCATGCGAAACCCCTGGCCAGCTTTTCATGTCCATCACGGCAGCGTCGCCGTAAATTGCGGCAACCTGGCCAGTATTCGCACGTGCCCAGTTATAGACGATCAAGCCGCCGCGACTAAAGCCTTCGAGAACAACCTTTCTGGAAAACCCATGCTTCTCCGTGAGCTCTGTATAGAAGGCGTCCCACCGAGACACGGCTTCTGGGTTGCCAAAGAGTCCACTGATGTTGCAATACACCAAATGATATCCCTTGTTCAGCATCGCGATATCAAACTGAGGCTCATGTCCCCAAAAGCGCGCGCGAAGAACCCAAGGGTTACCAGGTGCCGCTTTCTTCGGCAGAACGACTTTACGTCCTTGATCTGTAAAGAGTGTAAACCCATGCCATTCAGCCTGCGTCCCCGCGAACGTCGCTTGCGCTTCGTTGGTCTGGGCAGACAGCATGGATGCGCATAGCGTGCTCAACAGACACAAGGCTGAAATAAAGAATGCACGCATGATTGGGACTCTTTTCTGCTTAACGATGCGTCGGTCGCTTAGTTGCGATCGATATTGTTGAGGTCTTCGAAGCAGATCATCAATCGATCAACCATCGTTTGTTCTGCCTTACGCAACCAAACGCGTGGGTCGTAGTACTTTTTGTTCGGGCTATCAGGACCGTCCGGGTTGCCGAGCTGTGTCTGCAAGTAAGCTTCGTTTTCCTTGTAGAACGCAAGCACGCCCTGCCATGTCGCCCATTGTGTGTCGGTATCGATGTTCATCTTAACCGCACCGTAGCTCACGCCTTCGCGAATTTCTTCACGTGTGGATCCTGATCCGCCATGAAAGACAAAGTTCACAGGCATGTCGCCAGTGTTGTGCTTTTCCTGGATGAACTTCTGCGACGCATCCAAAATTGTTGGTGTCAGTTTGACGTTGCCAGGCTTGTACACGCCGTGAACGTTGCCGAAGGCAGCGGCCACGGTGAACTTGTTATCAATGGCACCCAAACGTGTGTAGGCGAGATCAACTTCGGACGGCTGCGTGTAGAGCGATGCGTTGTCGACATCCGTGTTGTCCACACCATCTTCTTCACCACCAGTGACGCCCAATTCGATTTCGAGGGTCATGCCAATTTTGGCCATGCGCTTGAAATACGTTTCGCAAGTTGAGATGTTGTCTTCAATCGGTTCAGCAGACAAATCGATCATGTGTGAGCTGAACAAAGAACAACCGAATTGCTCGAAGTGGCGTTCGTTCTCGTCCATGAGTCCATCAATCCAAGGCAACAACTTGCGTGCGGCATGGTCCGTATGAAGAATAACCGCAACGCCGTAGGCTTCCGACATCGCTTTCACGTGGTAGGCACCCGCAATGGCGCCGATGATGGCTTTGTCTTCAGCTGGGCAGGCTTTGCCGGCGTTGAAAATGGCCCCACCATGAGAAAATTGAATAATGACAGGTGAATTTGCTTTTGCCGCCGCTTCGAGAACGCCGTTGACGGATCCACTATTAACGACATTCACAGCAGGGAGGGCAAAGTTGTTCGCTTTTGCGTAATTCAAAAGTTTTGTTACGTCGTCACCGGTAACGATGCCCGGCTTCACAATGTCGAGAACTCCCATAACAAACTCCAAAGTATATATGTTAGGCCCGTTATCCAGCCTGATTGGCGAGAATTGAAACGAGTAAAATCCCGAGTATTAGGCCTGAAACCTTCCACAAAGTCAATCGCGAAGGCGATCAATACGAAGGCAAAGCGCGACTAAACCGTTCTTGTGGAGTTGTGTCGGGTAGTACCGCCTGTTCTGCTTGAGCCTACGAAGGCGAACTGGCAAGGCTTCTGGCACCGTGCATACTCTGGTGCGGGGCCATTTCCCCGCTCGTCGCAAGCTCCTCGCTCGAGAAAAGGCCCTACTTCAGGCAAGCAGAACTAAAGACTCAGTACTTTACGCTTTATTGCAATGAGACGGTCGTGCCCCTCGACAACGTGAACGGCCTGATCAAGCTTAACATCCGTGAAGACTTGGGTCTTGCCGGTGGTTGGCCAGAGGATCTCAATGCGTTCGATTTTTGCAGCGCGTCCAATACCAATGGTCTGACGCAACGGGTTGCATCCGAAACTGCCGCCACTGCCCACGGTTCGATATATGGAGCGCGGTTTGCCATTCTCCGCAACAACCAGATGAATACGTGCACCGAAGGCGGAACGATTGGATTGCACGCCTTCCAAACGCAAGCTGATCCAGTGATTACCAAAACCAGGGTTGCGATATAGAGCGTCGTTAAATCGATCCCCGAAATAGGCACCACCCATCTGCTCAAACACGTCGAGATCGCCATCGTTATCAATATCTGCAAACGAAACGCCGTGTCCTTTCTGGAGATGGCCCATGCCCAAGTCCATGGTCACATCCTCAAAAGCTTTGCCTGCTCTGTTCCAGAACATGAGGTTTGGATGCAAATTGCCAAAATCAGGATCGCCTGTGCCCAAATAGAAATCGAGAAAACCGTCGTTGTCGATATCGCCGAAGTTCGCGCCCATGGCAAGCATGGGACCATGCAAGCCCTTGGGACCGGCCACATCGAAGAAGTTTCCTCGCCCATCCCCCTCATAGAGACTCATGTACCCGGTTGACGCCTTTACCCCCATATAATGCGCACCGATCTGCGCTGTATCAGCCGTGTAGGTGCTCACAAACAGATCGAGCGCGCCGTCATTGTTATGATCCCAGAACCAGACAGGAAAACTGGGAATGGGTCCTTTCACACCTAACTCCGGAGCAACATCCGTAAATGTGCCGTTGCCATTGTTTTTATAAAGGCGATTGTCGTCGCCAAAGTTAGAAAGATACACATCCGTATAGCCATCCCCATTATAATCACCACACGTGACCCCTTTTGTGAAACGCAAATTCTGCACCCCGGCTTGTTCAGCCACATCGGTGAACGTTCCATCGGCGTTGTTCCGGAAAAGTTGGGATGGAACGATACTCTGTGCTGCGCGTGAAGCACCTTGCGGTCTGTTCGATGTTGCTCTTGGTCGAATCATTTCGTTGCCGACATATAAATCCAGATCGCCGTCGTTGTCGTAATCCATCCAAGCCGCAGTCTGCGTCGGGTAATGCGCGTGGCCTAAGCCTGCCTCAAAGGTGACATCAACAAAAACAGCGTTACCTTGATTCTGAAGAAGCGAATTAGGGTGATGCCCGACTCGCCCAAACCAGCCGCCCCGCAAGACGAGTACATCCAAGTCGCCATCATTGTCGTAGTCACCCTGTATCAGATTAAGACCGCCGCGAAATGGCTTTAACCCCGCTTCTGATGCGCGATCGGAAAAGGTGCCGTCGCCGTTATTCTTGAAGAACGAGATCGGATCGTTAACGTTCAGCGAGGACGTCATCACATCCAGATAATTGTCGCCGTCAAAATCATCGACGATCGCACCACCTGCGTTGTTGAAGGTGTCCAGGCCCAATGCAGAAGAGATGTTCTTGAAGCGCGGCCGGCCGGGCTTGGGAGCAAAGGCCGATGCAGGAATGAGGTAGGCCTCAGGAACCTTGTCCGGATATTCGCCGAGCGTCATGTAAGAAACGTTCAGCAACCAGCGTGCCGCATAGGATGGCATGGCGTCAGGGGGATAGAGCTCGGCAGCCTGTTGAAAAAACTCAACGGCGCGACGCGACCCTTCCTCTTCCGTATGAACCCCTCCCCCTTGAATCGGAATGATGCAGCTTTCCGGTTGATACCGCAGACAGCAGTTCTCCGTCTCACCCAAGCGCATGTAGGCGATACCAAGCCGATAAATGGTGTACCAGGCACGGTCACGTGACACCTCAAGGCCATCGAGTAAATGATACGCCTCGGATAGATGCGCAATGGCTTTTCGGGTGTCACCGACGTTCAACTCTGCGTTGCCCAAACGCGAAAGGAGGTTCATTCGGTTTTCAGAAGTTTCATTTTTACTGATTCGATCGAGCTGCGCTGTAAGTTCACGCGCGAGGGCAGTGCCGAGATATTGATTCTCGTCAGGTGTTCGTCTGGCAATGTCGTCGAGCAACGCCACCATCTTCGCTTGCCCACCCGCGGGCACGGTTGTTGGCGGCGCTGGCCTTTTAGCAATGCCCTGCGCGGATCGATCACAGCCCAATGTCAGAGCGAGGGCTAGCGCAAAGAAGAGAAAGTACGAAAATTCACGATGTGAAAAAATAGTGGGCACGTTGTCCTCTGCAAGATGGCGGAAAGCAGAATGCGTCTCTAAACGGGCACCATAGCCCTCGCACGTACACTATACAATTACCGAATACCGGCGACATGAACGAAATCTACACAGCAACTTTGATCACAAATTTTCGTGTATGATGTCCGCTATTTGCCAAGGGGGCGTGAGCGTCATCTGTAAAGAATATGGCGAAATGGCCGACATTCACATCAAGCCACAACGACGGAGCGTCCGTGTAGAATTCAAGGTCTTTGCTCGCATCATAACCTTCGCTTCCACTGACGCGATTAAGCGGTGACCAGCCAATTCGGTCCGTGCCGCTTGCTGTGTATTGAATATCAATGTAGCCGTTGTGCGACTCAAGCTTGGCATCAGCGTGTTCTCGACCGGGTGCATCAACGATGATGGCGAACAAATTATCGCCATCCAGATCCACGCGACCCGACTCGGGTAAATCGTCGCGCGCAACGAGCTTCCTGAGTTCAGCAATGGCTTGCGGAAAGCGACTGTGCAGCCCCGCGTAGCGGTCGGCCTGTTCCAATGTATCCAATATCATAATAGACCCTTTGTTTTTGAAACTATCATAGCGGGGTGACGTCGACCCACTTTTTTTCGTGCCAGGATTGCATGCCCAACTCGGCCAGCTGAACCCCTTTTGCGCCTTCCATCAGGCCGTAGTCCCATGACTCGTCGAGCACGACGTGACGAATAAACTGTTCCCATTGAATCTTGAATGCATTGTCGTACTCAATATTGTCCGGAACCTTTGTCCACCCGGCATGAAAGTCGATCGGCTGGGCAATGTCGGGATTCCATACAGGCTTAGGTGTCTCGGCAGCGCTCTGAACCATGACGTCGCGCAGGCCAGCCACGGCAGAACCCTTGTCGCCATCGACTTGCACCGTCAACAGATCGTCACGACGAACGCGGGTGCACCAGGAGCTATTGAATTGCACCATCGTGCCATCCTCTAGTAGGAACATGGCGTAGGCGGAATCATCGGCGGTGCCTTTGAAAACTTTGCCCTCTTCATTGCGGCGTTCGGGTAGATCGGTTGACCCCCAGGACACGAGGCTCTTGACCGGGCCAAAGACGTTGTCGATCACGTAGCGCCAGTGGCAAAACATGTCGATCATCATACCGCCGCCGTCCTCGGCGCGATAGTTCCAGCTGGGACGCTGGGCAGGTTGATCGACATCAAGGCCACTAAAAACCCAATAGCCAAAGTCTCCTTTGACGGAGAGGATGCGCCCAAAGAATCCTGTTTCCTTCAGCATTTTGAGTTTGCGAAATCCGGGCAGCCACAGCTTATCCTGCACGATCCCGTTTTTCAGCCCGGCATCGTCGACACATTTTGCGAGTCGAATCGCGTCGGCGGTTTTCGTGGCCGTCGGCTTTTCGCAGTAGATGGCCTTGCCTGCGGCGACAGCCATTTCGATAAATCCTGCGCGCTGCAGTGTGCCGGATGCGTCAAAGAAAATTTCGTAGTCGCCATACGCACCATCCAGTGCACCCTGCACATCGGTGGTGTATTTGAAGGCCTCACCACAGGCATCATTTCCATAGTGCTCCGCCAGTTCCTTTAAGGCGTGTTCTCGACGCCCTGTCAGTATTGGCTCCGGCATGATGATCATGTCATTGCCGACCTTGATGCCGCCTTGCTTGATAATGGCGACGATGGAGCGGGCGAGATGCTGGTTTGTGCCCATGCGTCCCGTCACGCCGTTCATGATGATGCCGATGCGTCTTGTTTCCATTGCTAAGTTCCTTGCGTGATTCGTTTTGAGAGTTTTGGGCGTTTTCCAGGGTCGTCAAATAATGACGGGCCCGCCTTCAGGCAGATCAACACACTGCGGCTGTGCACCTGGGGGTAAGGATGGAACATCAACCCCTTCCCGCGGCAACGTTCCAGCAAGTTCCTGGCGCCAATGCGCAACGTCGCCGGCGGGGCCGTAGCAATAGATGAACTGCAGCGGCTCATTACCAATGTTTGTTAACTGATGAAAAACGCCTGGCGGGATTTGGACAATCTGCCCACCGATGAGTTCGCGCCGCTCGTCGCCGAGACACATTTCGCCCGTGCCTGAGATGACGAAATACACTTCTTCGGAATCCTGGTTGTGCCATGGAACCTGTCCGCCATTGGGTTCCAGTGTGACGTAGCCCATCGCAAAGTTCTCGCACTGCACAGGGGAGGCTCCCCCGACCAAGTTCTGCGTTAGTCGACGCGCAGGATAGGTGCGGCCCTTGGTTTCATTTAAATCGCCGATAATCATGCCATTTCCTCTTTGCTAGAAGGTTGGTTTACAGAAAGAATTTCAGATATGGGCCGTCGTCCGCCAGACGCTGCGTATAGAGCGCGGCTTCGCGGATATGGTAGTCACCCCACATGCTCGACTCTCCACAAGGGATACACTGCCCCTCCGGAATGTAGTCCCACCCGTTGGGGCGATGATAAATCGAGTGCAGCAGCAATCCCTGGTGCGATTCGTCTAAACTCAAATAGGCATCACCGAGCAGTGTCTGCATGACGGTGAGACCGGCACTGGTGTAGCGCGTCGCTGCGCCTGGATCGTGTTTGCTAAGATAGTGTCCCAAGCGCAATAATCCCTGTGCGCCAATGGCTGCTGCAGATGAATCAACCGGCTCGGCCGAATTGAACGGCTCCGCAGGCCGTTCCAGAACATCCTCACCAAGTTTGTGCAAGTCCGTTGCTCCTGTATCCCAATAAGGAATGCCGTCTGCGGCACTGTTGTCGATATAGAAATCACATGTTGCCCGCGCCATCTTCACCAAGACAGATTCGATAACGTCACGCCCACCCAACGCGTCCAACTCCGCGTCTGCAACGGTCTCCAAAAACTCAAGTTGTTCAGACGCGCCAAGCATGATCCAGGCAAGACCGCGTGTCCACGTGGTGAAGGGTGAAAAGCCCTGTTGCGAGTTCGGACAGCGGTAGCAGCCATCGTTAAGATTAAAGATGCTCTCATGGGCTGTGCGCCCCCGTACGTCGTAGTGGTCACGCCCTTCGCCATAATAAACCGCATACTGGGCAGTGGCGTTTAGATGTTGGACACACCGGCTCAACAAACTCACATCGACATCGTTTTCACCCATGAAGGAATGTCCGAGCTGGTGAGCCATCGCAAGCGAACGCAGGGATCGAATGGTGTCCGCAAAGAGTGAATGCGGGCCGTTAAACGAGTAGATATAGCCCCCATCGGAAATCGGGGTCCAACGTCGCGCCTGAACCGAACCGGACGTCTTAAGCGCCATTTCGTAAAAGTTCCGCTCCCATTCGTTTTCAGGAATGCGCCCTTCCTGCATCAGTCGCAGCAAATTACCGTACGTACTGACATTATTGAAGCCATGATCGTGAACACCAAAGTGGCTGACATGCGGGGCCATCTTTTCTACAGTATTGGTCCTGCCCATGGACAGGAACGCCTCATCACCCGTGGCGTCAAATTGCAGGATCTCGCCCCCATACTGGAAACCTTGCGTCCATTCAGTCCAACCTCGGGTGGTATAGGTGCCTTTGGCAGTAAAGACTGGGGACCCACTGGATGGATCATAATGATCGTCCAAAAGACCAATTTTCTGTGCAGAAACATCCCAGAAACGGGCTATGGAATTGCTTAAATCGGTTGGTTTTAGCGATGTATCAATATTCATGGTGCTCCTTGGTTCGTGGAAACTATAAACCTATAAAATATTCCTATACAATATAATAATAGTCCAAATATATTGCCGACGAACCTTTTGTAGGGTAAATTTGTACTAATGAACGCACAACAGATAGAGCAATCACCCCAAATAGATGGCGAAATGTATAACTTTTCCGTGCTGCGCGTTCTTCGCAAGCGTGAAGGCTTAACCATCTCCGAGGTATCGCGGCGAACAGGTGTATCGCCAGCGGGCATTTCAAAGGTCGAGCGCAACCAAACCATCCCCGGCCTGCAAACGCTTTTCCGCCTGGCGCGCGTCTTTGGCATCACAGCCTCTGAGTTGCTGGCGGTGATGGAATCACAAACGGCTCAGCGTAAAACAGAGACCGAACGCGTCGTTGGCGATTTTCATTTCCGCGAGATTGAATTTGCGAACTCACGCTGTTTCTATGCCGAGGCACCAAAAGGAGCAAAGCGCTCAAATCCAGATGCCCATCGGGATGACTACGAAATCTGCTGGGTGCTAGAGGGCGCGATCCGAATCGTCCTGCCCTACGAGACGCATGAGCTTAAAGCGGGCTGTAGCCTGCAGTTCGATGCCCTCTTCGAACATACCTACGAAGTTTTGAAGGACTGTAAGATCATCATACAGCACATTCGTAAAAAGAAGCGTTTCTAAGCGAGCATAGGCGGATCGATCATGAAAAAAGTTGCACTGGTTACAGGCGGCGGGCGCGGCATCGGCTTCGGTGTTGCCAAACGACTCACACAAGAAGGGTTCGATCTGGTGTTGAGCGGTCGAAGTGAGCAGACACAAGTAAAGCATGCCATTCAAGAACTCGAAGCCATGGGTGCAAGCGTGCTCTATTGCTCTGGCGATATTTCGTGTGCAGACGATCGTACAGCATTGCTTGAGGAAACGAAGTCCCGCTTCGGAAGACTCGACCTGCTCGTGAACAACGCCGGCGTGGCGCCCAAGACGCGCGCTGACATTCTGGAAGCCACAGAAGAAAGTTTTGAGTGGGTTCTCAAGATTAATCTTCAGGGTCCCTACTTTCTGACGCAGGCGGTCGCCAATTGGATGATAGAGCAGAAAAGCACGGACGATCGTTTTGGCGGCTGCATCATCAATGTTGGTTCCATTTCAGCCTCGGTCGTGTCCCCTACCCGCGGTGACTACTGCGTATCGAAGGCTGGCTTTGGCATGATGAACAGTCTCTTCGCAGCACGCCTCGGCGAACATGACATTCCTGTGTATGAAATCCGTCCAGGCATCATCAAAACAGACATGACGGCAGGCGTAAGCGATAAATACGACAAACTCATTGCCGATACGGAGCTTTGTGTCACGAAACGCTGGGGACTGCCCGATGACATCGCAAAACTGACGGCCGCGATGGCGCGTGGCGACTTGCCCTATGCGACCGGACAGGTTGTCTATGTTGATGGCGGCTTAACACTACAGCGTCTTTAGAAATCGGGAGCGCGTGAACTATGAATATTAAATCCGTTGATGAATGCAGATACGACATCCTGTCACTGGGTGAAATCATGTTGCGCCTTGATCCTGGCGAGGGGCGCATTCGAACAGCACGTCAATTTCAAGCATGGGAAGGTGGCGGCGAATACAATGTCGCACGCGGCCTTCGACGTTGTTTCGGTCAACGTGCGGCCGTGGTAACGGCATTCGTCGAGAATGAAGTTGGCCGCCTGATGGAAGACTTAATACTCCAAGGCGGTGTCGATACATCCCTCATTCGGTGGGTAGACAGTGATGGAATCGGACGGACCGTTCGAAATGGCCTAAACTTCACCGAACGTGGCTTCGGCGTCCGTGGCGCTGTCGGATGTTCTGACCGTGGCCATACAGCCGTATCACAGCTCCAGGTCGGGGATATTGATTGGGACTACATCTTCGGCACACTGGGCGTGCGCTGGTTTCACACGGGCGGCATTTTTGCGGCCCTCTCAGAAACAAGCGGCGCGGTGGTCATCGAAGCCGCAACGGTCGCCAGAAAGCACGGCACTATCGTTTCATACGACTTGAACTACCGCCCTTCCCTATGGAAAGACTTCGGCGGATTGGAACGATGCCGCGAGATCAATCGCGAGATTGCCAAACACGTCGATGTGATGATCGGTAACGAAGAGGATTTCACGGCTTGCCTTGGTTTCGATATTGACGGAACGGACGCCACGTTATCCGATCTCAATGTCGACGCGTTTCAGGCGATGATTACGAAAGCAGTAAAAACCTTTCCGAACTTCAAAGCCACCGCCACAACCCTTCGCAGCGTCACATCCGCCACCTGCAACGACTGGGGCGCAATGTGCTGGGTCGAAGGAACATTCTATACAGCGACACACCGTCCTGACCTCGAAATCATGGACAGGGTCGGCGGCGGCGACAGTTTTGCCTCGGGGTTCATCTATGGTCTAATGATTCTGAATGATCCGGCCCAAGCCATTGAGTACGGCGCTGCACATGGTGCGTTGGCGATGACCACCCCGGGTGATACTACGATGGCGTCACTCAGCGACGTCGAAAAACTGGTTGCGGGCGCAGGCGCGCGTGTCGATCGCTGATCAGCCTAACCGCATTTATCCAACAATGGGAGACACATGCCAATTCTTGAAGAACTTTTGAAACGTCCGGTAATTCCCGTCATTGTGATCGACGACGCCAACGACGCCGAACACCTAGCCGAGGCTTTGATTGCCGGCGGCATGGATATCATTGAGATTACGTGCCGAACGGATGCAGCTCAGGAGGCGCTTCGGCGCATCATCAAAGCGTTTCCGGAAATGCTAGTTGGCGCAGGCACCGTGGTTTCGCCAGAGCAAGCGAGCATGTGCATTGACGTCGGTGTCAGCTTTGGCTTGGCACCGGGCTTAAACCCGTCAACGGTCAACCTTTTCAAAAAGAACGATACCCTCTTTGTTCCCGGCGTCATGACACCTTCAGATATCGAGCAAGGTCTTTCCATGGGGCTTACGTTATTAAAGTTTTTCCCTGCAGGCGCGACCGGCGGCGTGAGCACACTCAAGAGTCTGGGAGGCCCTTATGCATCCCACGGCGTTCAATTCTGCCCCACAGGTGGAATCACCTTAGACAACATGAACGACTACCTCTCGCTCCCGATCGTCAGTGCCATTGGTGGATCATGGCTGGCCACAAAAAAACAGATTGCGGACAAGCAATGGAACGTGATTACCCAGCAGGTCAAAGACGCCCTAGCCAAAGCGACTGAAGTGACGGGTCGTTAGAGCGCCACGCGGCGCATTAGCACGGGGCCATTTCCCCACTCGTGCCTCGTTCGAGAAAAGGCCCTACTCTGGAGTCGTTCGTATGATGTGTCGGGAGATTGTAGCAGAGCCAGTAGGGCCTTTTCTCGAGCGAGGAGCTTGCGACGAGTGGGGAAATGGCCCA